>DATLGW010000551.1:0-2909 GCA_035540315.1 Burkholderiaceae bacterium
AAGGCGCAGCACTGCGGCAACCCGGTGCGGGCAGCGCTCGCCGCCACGGCGCCGCCGTCCGAGCGCTATGCGCAGCGCAGCGGGCCGCTGCGGCTGCTGGTCGTCGGCGGCAGCCTGGGCGCGCAGGCGCTGAACGAGATCGTGCCGCAGGCGCTGGCGCGGCTGGACCCCGCGCAGCGCCCGCGCGTCACGCATCAGAGCGGCAGCCGGCACGGTGCGGCGCTGGCTGCCGCATACCGCGACGCAGGCGTGGAAGCACGGCAGGTCGAGTTCATCGAGGACATGGCTGCCGCGTACGCCGACGCCGACCTGGTGATCTGCCGCGCCGGCGCGATGACGGTGGCCGAGGTCGCCTGCGTCGGCGTCGCGGCGCTGTTCGTTCCGTATCCGCATGCGGTCGACGATCACCAGACTACGAACGCACGCTTCCTGACCGAGCGCGGCGCGGCGTTGATGACGCCGCAGCGCGACCTGAGCGCCGGATCGCTGGCGCGCCAGCTCGCGGCGCTCACGCGCGAGCAGCTGCTCGAGATCGCCGTGCGCGCGCGCGCGCTCGGCAAACCTGGCGCCGCCGACTGCGTCGCCGATGCCTGCGAGGCGATCGCGAAAGACTAACGCCAGGACAGCAGCCGGTCATGAAGCACAAGGTCAAGCACATCCATTTCGTCGGCATCGGCGGCTCGGGCATGAGCGGAATCGCCGAGGTGCTGCTGAATCTCGGTTACCGCGTCAGCGGCTCGGATCTGGCCGACACGCCGGTCACGCGCCGGCTCGCCGCGCTGGGGGCCACGATCGTGCTGGGCCACGCGGCAGAGAACTCCGCCGGAGCCGACTGCATCGTCGTGTCGAGCGCGGTCCGTTCGGACAACCCCGAGATCACGACCGCGCGCAGCCGTCGGGTGCCGGTCGTGCCGCGATCGCTGATGCTGGCCGAGCTGATGAAGCTCAAGCAGGGAATCGCGATCGCCGGCACGCACGGCAAGACGACGACCACCAGCCTGGTCGCCAGCGTGCTCGCCCGCGGCGGTCTCGATCCGACGTTCGTCATCGGGGGGCGGTTGAACAGCGCCGATGCGAACGCCAAGCTCGGCACCGGCGAGTACATCGTCGTCGAGGCCGACGAATCCGACGCGTCGTTCCTGAACCTGTCGCCGATGATCGCGGTCGTCACGAACATCGACGCCGACCACATGGAGACCTACGGCCACGAGTTCGCGCGGCTGCGCCAGGCGTTCGTCGATTTCACGCATCGGCTGCCGTTCTACGGCGCCGCAGTGCTGTGCATCGACGATCCGCACGTGCGCGAGATCCTGCCGTTCGTGACCAAGCCGCAGCTGACCTACGGCTTCGCCGCAGGCGCGCAGTTCCGCGCCGTCGACGCCCGCGCCGAAGGCGCGCGGATGCGGTTCCGCGTGCTGCGGGTCAACGGCGCCGCGCGCGAGCCGCTCGACATCGTGCTGAACCTGCCGGGCCTGCACAACGTGCAGAACGCGCTGGCGGCGATCGCGGTCGCCGACGAGCTCGGCGTGCCCGACGATGCGATTCGCGAGGCGCTGGCAGAGTTCCGCGGCGTCGGTCGCCGCTTCCAGAGCTACGGCGAGCTGCCGGTGCCCCCCGCGCAGGGCGGCGGGCGCTTCGCGCTGATCGACGACTACGGCCATCACCCGGCCGAGATGAACGCGACGCTCGCCGCCGCCCGCGGCGCATTCCCCGGGCGCCGGCTGGTGCTGGCGTTCCAGCCGCACCGGTTCACGCGCACGCGCGACCTGTTCGAGGACTTCGTCAGCGTGCTCTCCAGCGCCGACGTGCTGCTGCTCGCCGACGTCTACCCCGCCGGCGAGGCGCCGATCGTCGCCGCCGACGGCCGCTCGCTCGCGCGCGCGGTCCGCGTGGCCGGGCGCGTCGAGCCGATCTTCGTCGACGACATCGCAACGATGCCGGCGGCGATCCGGCAGGTGGTTCGCGACGGCGACGTCGTGATCTCGATGGGCGCCGGCTCGATCGGTGCAGTGCCGGCGGCGGTCGCCGCATCGCTGCAGCCGCCGGCGGTCGCGGTGCCGCTGAAGGGAGCGCGCGGTGGCCGCTGAAACCGCAGCGCGCTTCGGCAAGATCGCGGTGCTGATGGGCGGGCGCTCGTCCGAGCGCGAGGTGTCGCTGATGTCGGGCAACGCGGTGCTGCGCGCGCTGCGCGAGCGTGGCATCGACGCGCATGCGTTCGATCCCGCGCAGCGCTCGCTCGACGAGCTAAAGCGCGAGCGCTTCGAACGCGCGTTCATCGCGCTGCACGGCCGCTTCGGCGAGGACGGCACCGTGCAAGGCGCGCTCGAGCTGCTGCGGATCCCATACACGGGCAGCGGCGTGATGGCGTCGGCGGTCGCGATGGACAAGGTGTTCGCCAAGCGCATCTGGCTGACCCACGGGCTGCCCACGCCGCAGTTCGAGGTTGCGCATTCGGCGCCCGACGCGCTCGCCGCCGCGCGCCGGCTCGGGCTGCCGCTGGCGATCAAGCCGTCGCGCGAGGGCTCGACGATCGGATTCTCGAAAGTCGCGGCGCTCGCCGGCGTCGAAGCGGCTTATGCGCTGGCGAGCCGCCACGACGCCGACGTGCTGTGCGAGCAGTTCATCGAGGGGCGCGAGCTGACGGTCGCGCTGCTCGGCAGCGGCGATTCCGCGCGGGCGCTGCCGGTGATCGAGATCGTCGCACCCGAGGGCAATTACGACTACCGGAACAAGTACTTCACCGACGATACTCGCTACGTCTGCCCTGCCGAGCTGCAGGACGCGGTCTCGGCGCGCGTGCGCGAGTTGGCGCTTGCCGCGTACCGCGCGATCGGCTGCGAGGGCTGGGGCCGCGCGGACCTGATGCTTCGCGCCACTGACGACGAGCCGTACTTGCTGGAGGTCAATAC
>DATLGW010000552.1:0-4589 GCA_035540315.1 Burkholderiaceae bacterium
TCCCGGTGCCGATCAGCAGCCGCGACGTGAAGCTGCGTCGACCGATTCGCAGCGGATCGGGTTCACTCATCTGCGCAAGCTCCTGAAGTGTCAGCCGCCGCCGACGGCGACGACGATCTCGATCCGGTCGCCGGGGGCGAGCGGCGTCGCCTGGTGCCGGCTGCGCGGCACGATCTCGCCGTTGCGCTCGACTGCGACCCGTTTGCCGGTCAGTTGCAGTCGCGCGAGCAGATCGGCGACGCTGGCGCCGGCGGCGACACGATGGCTCTCGCCGTTGACGCGGATCTCCATCCGCACATTCTAGCCCTCGCGACGATCCGGCCTGCGCCGCAGAGCCCGGCGTGACAATTGTTACGATTGCCCTGTCAGCGGACTTGCGTCGGCTGCTGAATCCGGCGATGCTCCGGCGCACTTCCGATCGCACCTGACCACGAAGATCCAGATCCTTCTGCCGGCGTCGCCGGCCTCCGCTCGATGCTCTCTGGATCCGCTCCCCCAGTGCCCTCGCGATCCCGGCCTTCGGAGCGGAGACCATGACTGATATCGGCTACTTCCGCTTGATGAAGGGCGTGCTGTCGCCCGACGCGATCCGATTCCTGAAGGAGGCGGCGAAGCAATACCTGCAGCCGCAGGATGCGATTCCGTCCTATGTGCTGCTGGATCGGCTGCAGTCACCTGTGGTCGCCGCCATCGAGGCGCTGGTCGAGCGGGAGGTCGGTCGAAAGCCGTACTACCTGAACGACTTCTACCTCTATTCGGACGCGGCATTCGGCGCGGGTTGGCACGTCGACACGGAGCTGTTCACGTTCGAGGACTGCCTGAACGCGTGGATCCTGCTGGCGCCGGACGCGATCTCGAACCCGCTGGCGTTCATCTCGCAGGTCAACGACGGTCCCGACAACTATTTCCACAGCCTGCGCCGCGATGGCGACCAGGCCTTGTTCGCCAACTGCAGCAACGGCCGGCAGCACAGACTGGCGCTGGCCGACATCGAGGCCCGCCGCGTGACGACGCCGACGGTCGAGGTCGGCGACATCCTGCTTCTCGATCCGAAGAAGTTTCACAAGACCAATACCACGGCGCCGAAGCACACGATCGTCATCAAGTTCGCCTTCGAGACGCCCAACGGCTTTCGCGCCGCGAATCCGGTGCCGTCGCTGTTCTGGCCCGAGGTCCGGTTGTTCAATCGGCTGCTGGCGCAGTCGCCCGATTGGACGCAGTTCCTGGAGCAGTTGCGGGCAGCGCTGCAGAACCCCGAGGCGCGTCGCGATCTGTCGGCGGGGTTCTTCCCTGAAAAGATCGCGCTCTACCGCAGCATGGTGGCCACGCTGTAGGGAGGGTTCGGGTCACCCGGGAAGTGCCCGCGCTCGCGCTCCGCAGCGCCGGCGCAGATGCTCTACAATCGATGCGGCTCGGCGGGTGTAGTTCAATGGTAGAACGCTAGCTTCCCAAGCTCGAGACGTGGGTTCGATTCCCATCACCCGCTCCAGCCGCGCTCAGCTCGCCCGGCCGATCGTCAGCGCCGGATCGCGATCGTTCGCAGATAATCGCAGTTGGCGACGAGGGTTCCGTCGCTCGCCTCGTTGACTCCCGCGAACACGCTGCCGACGTCCTTCTGCAGCGCCTGCGCGCGCTCGGCATCCAGCGTTTCGATCGCGCGGGCGACCGGCCCGAACCAGCGGGCGAATACGTCGACCACGTGCTCGATCGACAGGAAGTACTGTCGCACCGTTGCCGGTTCGCTGGCGATCTTCTCGCAGCCGCTTCCGAGGAGCTCGCGCAACCCGGCCTCCGTTCCCCAGCGCACCCCCGGCTTGAGCCCGGCCGGCGGCGGCACGTACGCCGAGACCGCGCGGAACAGCCTGCCGCCGAACCCGTCGGGTGTCCAATTCGCCAGCACGATTCGGCCGCCGGGGCGGCAGACGCGCAGCAACTCGGCCGCCGCGCGCTCCTGGTCCGGAGCGAACATCACGCCGAATATCGACAGCACGACGTCGAACGACGCGTCGGGATAAGGCAGCTGCTGCGCATCGGCGACGCGAAAGTCGATGTCGACGCCCTCGGCCGCCGCGCGCTGGCGGGCCCGATCGCCAGCGCGATCGCGTGAAAGTCCCCGGTCGACCAGGTCTGCTGCTGGCGTTGAGTGATTGCCGCGTAATCCACCGCGCCTTGCGTCATCACGGTCCTCCTGCGCCCGGCGGGCCGGTCGAGCGTCGACGACTGGGGGCGCCTCCGGCCGGGCGCGTCAGGTTTCAGTCCTGACTCGGGTCATTCCGCGCCGCCGCCACGTGCTCCAGACCGCCCACAGCAGCAGCGCGAACGTGAGCGTCAGCACGGTCGCGCTGATCGGCCGCTGCATGAACACCCACAGGTCGCCGCGGGCGATCACCAGCGCCCGCCGGAAATACTCCTCGACCAGCGGCCCCAGCACCAGCCCGAGCAGCATCGGCGCGACTTCGAAGCGCAGCAGCATCATTAGGTAGCCGATCGCACCGAACAGCAGCACCATCCAGATGTCGAACGTGTTGTTGTTGACGCTGAACACCCCGATGCACACGAACATCAGCACTGCCGGGTACAGCACGCTGTACGGGATCGTCAGGATCCGGATCCAAAGCCCGATCAGCGGGATGTTCAGCACCAGCAGCATCAGGTTGCCGACCCAGAAGCTCATGATCAGCCCCCAGAACATGGCCGGGTGCTCGACCATCAGCTGCGGTCCGGGCGCGATGCCGTGGATCATCATCGCGCCGATCATCAGCGCCATCACGACGTCGCCGGGAATTCCCAGCGTCAGCGTCGGGATGAACGCGGTCTGCACCGACGCGTTGTTCGCCGCCTCCGGCGACGAAATCCCCTCGATCGCGCCCTGCCCGAACTCGTGCGGATGCTTGGACACGCGCTTTTCGACCGCGTACGCCATGAACGACGAGATCGTCGGGCCGGCGCCGGGCAGCGCGCCGAAGAACGAACCGATGCCGGAGCCGCGAAGCATCGACCCCGATGAACGCGCCCAGTCCCGCCGCGTCGGCAGCATCGAGCGGAACGTGATGTCCTTGCTCTGGAACTCGCCGCTCTTGACCTTGTTGACGCTGGCGATGACTTCGGCGACGCCGAACGTCCCCATCGCGACCGCGACCAGCGACAGCCCGTCGGACAGCTCGAGGATTCCGAACGCATAGCGGACGACGCCGGTGTTCACGTCGGTGCCGATGATGCCGAGCAGCAGCCCGAGCACGACCATCGCCACGCCCTTGATCGGATTGCCGCGCCCGATCGTTGCAGCCGCAATCAGCCCGAGCAGCATCATCGAGAAGTACTCGGCCGGACCGAACTGCAGCGCGACCTCGGCGATCATCGGCCCGGCGATCATCAGGATCAGGATCCCGATCGTCGCGCCGACGAACGACGCGATCGTCGTCATGAACAGCGCGATGCCGCCGCGGCCCTGCTGCGCCATCGGATAGCCGTCCAGGCACACGACGGCGGCCGCCGGCGTTCCGGGCAGCTTCAGCAGGATCGACGCGGTCGAGCCGCCGTAGTACGCGCCGTAGTAGACACCCGCCAGCATCACCAGCGCCGACGTCGGATCGAGCCGGAACGTGATCGGCAGCAGCAGCGAAATCGTGACCAGCGCGCCCACGCCGGGCAGCACGCCGACGAACGTGCCGAGGAATACGCCGATGAAACAATAGAGCAGCGTCGTCGGCGAGATCGCCGTCTCCATCCCCAGCGCGATGTACGACCAGATGTCCATGACCATCGGTCAGAACTCCCAGCGGAAGGCGGGGACGGGAACGCCGAGGCCCCAGGTGAAGATCAGCACGGCCAGCAGCGACAGCCCGACCGCGAGGATCGCGGTGCGCACCGGCCGCACGCGGAACTCGGCGAACGCCGAGATCACCGTCAACAGCATCGTCGCGGGCACCATGCCCAGACGGGGGACCGCGAGCGCGAAGGCCGCGATCGCGGCCAGCACCGTGACGAACACCCGGACCGCGAACGGCTCGATCGGATCGTTCGACGGCCGCAGCGCCGGCAGCAGGATCAGCAGGCCCAGGGCGGCCAGCACGTAGCCGAGCGCGACCGGAAAGAAGCCCGGACCCATCCGGCGCAGCTCGCCAATCGGATATTCGGCGGTTCCGTACAGCGCGAAGAACAGTCCCAGCACGATCAGCAGCAGCCCGCCGAGGATGTCGCGATAATCGAAACGCTGCATGATTTGCAGTGGTCTCCTACGGATGCGGGCGCCTGGTGGGGAGAGTCGAAGCGGTGCGCCGGCCGGGGAGCGGCGCCCCTGACGCGCGAGACATGGATGATGCTAGCGCTGCGGGAGCCCCGGATCGTCCAATCGGGTGACGTGAACGTAGGTATCGGGTGTCCGCCTAGAATACGGAGGGACGGAGGAGATCATGCGCGCAGCGTACATTTCGCACCCCAGCTCGCTGCAGCACGAGATGGGGCAAGGTCATCCGGAGTGCCCCCAGCGGGTGGCGGCGATCGCTGACCGCTTGCGGGCACGCGGCTTGCTGGACCTGATGGCGCCGTTCGATGCGCCGGCCGCGACCCGCGAGCAGCTGGCACGCGCG
>DATLGW010000553.1:0-3621 GCA_035540315.1 Burkholderiaceae bacterium
CAGCAGGCGGGCGCCCGCGTGCAGGCGCCGCCGTTCGAGCTTCGGCTCGATGCGGTCCGCCGGTGGCAGCGCGCCGGAGTCTGCGTTGCGGTGTGCTCGCGGCCGCCGGCGGCGCTGCTCGACGCCCAGCGGCAGCTGCGCGATGCGGTGGCCGGCGCCGGCTTTGCGGTCGACGAGCGACCGTTTCGCCCGCACGTGACGCTGCTGCGCACGGCACGCGGCGCCGCGCCTGCGGCGTCGGACGGCGGGTCCGCAGGCGCAGACCGGCGCGCCGAAACCGCGGCCGCCGGCGCGCGCAATGCAGCGCCGCTGCTGACCCGGCCGATCGCGTGGCAGGTCGTCGAATTCGTCCTCGCCCGCTCGACGCCGGCGGCGGGCGGCTCGCGTTACGATCCGCTGGTCCGATTCGCGCTTTCGGGTAGCATCCGCGACTGAAACCCGCCGCAACCGACGCCGGCTCGGCCCCGAACATCACGTCTGAATCATCGAGAGGCGACCGCAACATGAGCCTGACGCCACTGGCCGAGCGCGACGTCCGCTTTCACCTGCATCCGTACACCCAGCTGCGCCAGCACGAGCGCGACGGACCGCTGGTCATCGTGCGCGGCGACGGCATGCGCGTGATCGACGAGCAAGGCAACGCGTACCTCGAGGGAATCGCGGGGCTGTGGTGCGCGTCGCTCGGATTCTCGGAGCGCCGGCTGGCCGACGCGGCCGAGCGGCAGATGCGCACGCTGCCTTATTACCATTCGTTCAGCGGCCGCGTGTCCAGCCCCGTCGCCGAGCTCGCCGAGCGGCTGATCGCGCTCGCGCCGGCGCCGATGGCCCGGGTGCTGTTCGCGAATTCCGGCTCCGAGTCGAACGACACCGCGTTCAAGCTGGTCCGCTACTACAACAATGCGCTCGGCCGCCCGAACAAGAAGAAGATCATCGGCCGGGTCCGCGGCTATCACGGCGTGACCGCGGCGGCCGCATCGATGTCGGGGCTGCCGATGATGCATCACGGCTTCGATCTGCCGCTGCCCGGCATCGTCCACGTCGGCTGCCCCCATCATTATCAGTACGCGCGCGACGGCGAGACGCCCGAGCAGTTCGCGGCGCGGCTGGCCGACGAGCTCGAGCAGACGATCCTGACCGAAGGCCCCGATACGGTCGCGGCATTCATTGCCGAGCCGGTGCAGGCGGCCGGCGGCGTGATCGTGCCCCCGCCCGGATACTGGGAGCGGATCCAGCAGGTGCTGCGCCGCCACGACGTGCTGCTGATCGCCGACGAGGTGGTCTGCGGTTTCGGGCGCCTCGGCCACCGGTTCGGCTGCGATGCGTTCGGGATCAAGCCCGACCTGATCACCGTCGCGAAGATGCTCACGTCGGCCTACATGCCGTTGTCGGCGCTGTACGTCAGCGCGCCGGTCTACGAGGCGATCGCCGATGCCAGCGCGCAGGCCGGCATGTTCTGGCACGGCTACACGTACTCGGGCCATCCGGTCGCCTGCGCGGTCGCGCTCGAGACGCTGCGGATCTACGACGAGGACCGCATCCTCGAGCGCGTGCAGCGGGTCGGACCGCGGCTGCAGCAGGGGCTGCGCGAGTTCGCCACGCATCCGCTGGTCGCCGACGTCCGCGGCCTCGGGCTGATCGCGGGCGTCGAGCTGGCGCGCGATCCGGCGGCCCGCACGCCGTTCGATCCGAAGCGCGGCGTCGGCGCCTATCTGATGCGCCGCGCGCTCGCGCACGGGCTGATCGTGCGGGCGCTCGCCGGCGACATCATCGCGTTCGCGCCGCCGCTGATCGCGAGCGAGTCGGACGTCGACGAGATCGTCGAGCGCTTCGGCCGCGCGCTCGACGACACGCGCCGCTGGGTCGACGCGCCATGAGCGGCTCGTATCCCGACGGGCTGGCACTGGGGGCGCAGGTCGCGGCCGGCGAGCGCAGCGCCGTCGAGCTGTTGCACGACACGTTGGCGCGCGCCGAAGCGATCGATCCGGCGATCCGCGCGATCCGCAGCATGAACCGCGACGCGGCGTTGCGCGCGGCGCAGGCGATCGATCGGACGGTCGCGGCGCTGGGCACCGATCGCGATGCGCGCCGCCGGCTGAACCGCGAACGGCCGTTCCTGGGCGTGCCGCTGCTGCTGAAGGATCTGTCGGTCGCGGCAGTCGATCTGCCGTCGACGCGCGGGTCGCGTTTCTTCGGCCGGATCGAATGGAAACTCGATTCCGAATTCGTCGTCCGGTTGCGCAACGCCGGTTTCGTGCCGTTCGGCCGCAGCACCGTGCCGGAGCTCGGAATCAGCCCGTCGACCGAGGCGGTCGCGAACGGCGCGCCGACGCGCAATCCGTGGCACCGGGAACATACGCCCGGCGGCTCCAGCGGCGGCGCGGCCGCCGCCGTCGCCGCGGGCATCTCGCCGCTGGCGCACGCGTCCGACGGCGCGGGCTCGATTCGGATCCCGGCGTCTTGCTGCGGCCTCGTGGGCCTGAAGCCGTCGCGCGGACTGATTCCGTCGGGGCCGCTGGCCGGCGAGGGCTGGGCCGGCATGGCCACCGAAGGCGTGGTGTCGTGGACGGTCCGCGATACCGCGGCTGCGCTCGATGCGACTGCGGGCGCCGATCTGGGCGCGCCCTATGCGGCGCCTGTGCAGCCGCCGTCGTCGTATGTCGACGCGATGCGCGACGAGCGGCCGCGCCGGATCGCGATGCTCGATCGGACGTTCGACGGCGCGCCGATCGATGCCGAGGTGGCTGCGGTCGTCGGCGAGGCCGCACGCCTGCTCGAGACGCTCGGGCATGCGGTCGAACCCGCGGGGCCGGCGGTGTCGACGCGCGCGGTGCTCGAGCCGGTGGTCGACGTGATGGCCGCCTGGACCGCTGCCGCCATCGAGGCGCGCGCGCGCGAGCTCGGCCGCGGGCCGCAACCGGACGAGCTGGAACCGACCACCGCCGGTGCGCTGGCGCATGGCCGCTCGCTGAGCGCGCTGTCCTACGTGGACCGGATTGCGCGGATGCACCAGATCGGCCGCAGCGTTGCCGGTTTCTTCCAGCGCTTCGACGTGCTGCTGACGCCGGTGCTCGCGGAGCCGCCGGCGCGGCTGGGGCGCTTCGCGATGTCCAACCCGGACTTCGTCGACTACCGGATGGGGCCGGGCAAGCTCGGCGATTATTCGCCGTTCGCGCCGCTCGCGAACGTGTGCGGCCTGCCGGCGATTTCGATTCCGTTCGGCCAGTCCGCGGCGGGGCTGCCGATCGGAGTGCAGCTGGTCGCGGCGTTCGGCCAGGACGCGCTGCTGCTCGCGCTCGCATCCCGGATCGAGGCGGCGCGCCCATGGATCGACCGGCGTCCGGTGCTCGCGACGGGGTGATGAAGAAGCTGATCCTCGCGTTGATCGGCGCCAACCTGCTGGCGCTGCTGTGGTTGTCGGGCTGGTTGCCGTTCGCAAGCGACGGCCGCGAGCCGGCTCGGGTCGGTCAGCAGATCCAGGCCGACTCGCTGCGGGTCGTTCCGCTGTCGCGCGCTTTGCCGCCGCGGCCGCCGGCGCCGCCGCCGCGGCCCGCGGTCAACGCCGCAGCCGACGCGCCGCCCGCCCCCGCTGCGCCGCCGCCCGAGGCCGCCGCAGCGGGGGCG
>DATLGW010000554.1:0-6790 GCA_035540315.1 Burkholderiaceae bacterium
CCATACATGCGTCTCCGCTCAGCGCGCCGTAATTGACCACCGTGCCGCCGTCGGCCACGCAGCGGGCCAGGCGCTGGGTGGCCGCGCCACCGACCGCGTCGATCCCGAGCGCGAGCGTCCCGCCGCCGATCGCATCGCGCACGCGCGCATCGAGGTCCGGTCCGTCGACCAGCACGACGTCGCCGCCGTGCGCGCGCAGCGGCGCAACGAGTTCCTCGCGGCGCACGACGTTCACCGTCTTCATGCGCGCCTCGCGCGCGAGCTTGATGAGCAGATGGCCGACACCCGAGTTGGCCGCGTTCTGGATAACCCAGTGGCCAACCTGCGGCGCGACATACTGGTGCAGCATCAGGTAGGCGGTCGGCGGGTTGACGCGCAGCATCGCGAGCTGCTTCGGGTCGACGCCCGCAGGCAGCGCGAACAGGCCGGCCGCCTTGCCAAGCGCGCGCTCGCGCCATGCGCCGGGACCCGGCAGCAGCACCCGATCGCCGGGCTTCAGGTGCGAAACGTTCGCGCCGACCTTCGTGACGCGACCGACGCCTTCGGCGCCCGGGATCATCGGCAGCTTCGGCGGCGTAGCGCCGTACTTGCCTTCGAGGTTGAGGACGTCGGCCGGATTGATCGGAAACAACTCAGTCTGCACGAGCGCTTCGCCGGCGCCCGGCGCATCCGGCTCGGGCTGGTCGACGACTTCGATCACCTCCTCGGGCTTCCCGAACCTCGATACTTGCGCGACCAGCACGGTGACCTCCTGTCCTAGTCGCCGAATTGTCGCATCCCTGGTGCCGCAGATCGTGGAGTGCGAGCAGGAGATCCGGCAGGGCCCAAACGTCCGCAACCCCCACCAGTCCCTGCACTTCGGCGTCCTTACAACGAGGCCCCGGGAGAGAATCCGGGCGCCCACGCGCAAGCCGCTGGGAGGTTGGCGGCGCGGTCGGTCGCGAGGATCTCGAGCGAACCACCCGTCGGCACGTTCGCCATTGCTTTCTTCGCTCTCAGTATTGGCAGTGGGCAGCTCAGGCCTTTGGTGTCGAGTCCTACGTCGGCCGTTTGTCCATCCCTCTACATTCTCCAGCCGTACGCGACGCCGAACGCGTTCTGGTACATCTTGAGCGATTCGGTTCCGAAGTCGGCCCCGCCCAGCAGCGTCGTGATCGCCGAGGGCCCGGTGACCGTGTTGCTCAACGCGCGCATGTAGGCGAATGTCAATTCGCCGCCGCTACGAGTCTTGTAGGTCACGCCGATCGTCACGTGCTTCTCCACCACACCGGGTGCGATGATGTTGAACGAGACGCCGTCGGCGGTGGTGTTGATCGGGGACCTGCCGTAGTTGAAGCCAGCGCGCAGCGTCCAGGACTGATCGTACTGGTGCTCCACCCCGAGCTTGAATACCGTCATGTCCTGCCATCTGAAGCCCGAGCCGCATGGCGAGCCGAGCGGACAGTTGGCGGGATTGACGAGGCTGGCCAGAACGCCGTTCGCGATCGAAGGCACCCCGCCATATTCGATGCGCTGCACATCGAATGCAACGAGCGTCCGGGGCGTCACCTGCACCGCGACGCCGGCGTTGTAACTCGCGGGAATGTCGAACTTCCCGGCGTTCGCGAAGAGCCCGCGGTAACCATCGAAATTGCTCATGCGCATCTTCGGTGAGTACGCGGCCCCCATCGTAATCGTGTCAGTGAGCCGTCCCATCCAACCCACACGGACACCCCAGCCGTGCGATTCGTCATAGCCCTTGTTGGTGAGATCGGCGGGGCTCGAGGAGATCGGTGCGAACGCTTGGAGTCCGTCCACTTTGAAGCGCTGATACGCGAACAGCGGCGAGATGCCGATCGCGTGCCGCTCGTGGAACTTCCAGGCGAGCGTCGGGGCGACGATGATCTGCATCATGTCCACACCGAGCCGGCCGCAGCCGAGCAGCATGTTGGCCTGCGTCGTGCCGCACGCCGCGAACGGCGGGCCCGCGAGCGGCTCGTTGAAATCGGTGTTCATGCCTCCGTTGCCGTACACGGTGATGCCGAGCGAGAGATTCGGATTGATCAGTCGGTTGTAACCGAATTCCGGAATCACGAAGTACCGACTATCGCTGTCGGCGCCGCCGTTGTAGAGGCCGCCAAACGCCGTCTCGCCCTGCCGCGATACCGAGCGCCGTGGACTGAACAGGTCCGCGCCGAAATCGATGCGGTTGCCAACGAAGACCATCTTGGCTGGATTTACCGCACCGCCCATAGCGTCCGCCACCACGGCGCTCGAGGCGCCAGCCATGCCCTTCGCCTTCAGGCCATAGCCGTGCTGGAAATAACCATTCGTCGCGAGCGCGGCGGTGGGCGCGATCGACGCGGCAGCCAGGACCCCCGCGACCACCTTCCATTTCTGCATTGTGCCTCCCCTTTTCTTGTAGATCTGCTGTTAACGAAGCGCCGGGGCGCTTCAGATGAAGAGGCTGACATCCGCGTCCTTCGCCATCGGCAGGAAACTCGCCGCGCCGACGTATTCCTTCACTTCAGGTACGAAGTCTTCGCGGCTGAATCCGAACAGATCCACAGTCATCTGACAACCGATCAGGTTGACTCCCGCCTCGATGCAAAGCTCGCGCAGCTCTTCAACGGCTGCCACACCCTTGTTGCGAATCGTCTGCTTCATTAGCGTCGTCGCCAGGGTTTCGAAACCCGGCACGATCGACTGCACCGCGTTGGGTATGTTCCAGTCGATCCCCCGGAACCACTCGGGGCCGAAGGGCATCTTCATCGGCATGCCCGGATTGCCGAGCGGACTGACCTTGAGGTGGCTCACGTCCTTGCGCAGGAGTTGCAGCCCGTAGAAAGTGAAGAACACCGAGACGTCCCACCCCAACGCGGCCGCCGTCGAGGACAGGATGAACGGCGGGTAGGCCCAGTCGAGCGTTCCCTTCGTGGCGATGATCGTCATCGAAGGTGTCTTCGCCGCTTTCAGCTCGGCAAGCTTCTGTTCGATCTTCTGCGGCAGGATCTCCTCGAGCCGCTGCCTGATCAGCGCTTCAACCGCCGGCGCGCCTTGTTGCATTTCCATGTGCCGCTCCTCCACGGACCCATCGCGTTCGCGCCGATGGGCGGCATCGCCTGTATCGTCGTATTCTCGAATCTTCTTATATTCGAATGCAACGATACTCGACGCTATGTGAAGTTGCAAGCGCAATTCGACGTGCGGGAGCGTTGTCGGATGGGGCGGTGAGACCTGATCCGAAAGGTGAGCGCGGCGCCTAGTCGAAGCTCAGGCCGTTCTGGTTCCTAGGCGGCGCGATTGCGCCTTAGGCGCCTTTTTACAGAAGACTTCGAAGAGCGCCGCGAGCACGACGGATGCTTCCCGGCCGGCGAGCGAGTAATAGATCGTCTGACCTTCGCGGCGGGTGGTCACGATGTGCTGATGCCGCAGCAGCGCGAGATGCTGCGACAGCGCCCCCTGGCTCACGCCGACCGAGCGCTCGAGCCGGCCGACCGATTTCTCGCCTTCCGAGAGCTGGCACAGCACGAGCAGACGCGTCGGGTTGCTCATGGACTTGAGCAACGCCGCAGCGCGCAGCGCGTTGGACTGTAGCTCCGCGAGTTTCATTCGGGCCATGATTTCAACCACTCCTTCTCATCGAATCGTCGACACACGTGCCCCGGCTACGTCATCAGTACCACAGCCTGCAGGAACGTCTGCGCCACTACCTCTTTGCCGAAGCACTTGCCGAGTAAGGTGCAGCACTGCTCTCGCCGGCTCAGCAGGAGCGTTGTGTCGTGAGCGGGGCCGTTGGTGGTACAGGATTATATGGCCGTCGATTGAGCAGCATCACCCAGTGGCCCAGCCCGCGGATGAAATGCAGTGCCGGCTCCCAGAACGAGTCCGGATCGGCATGGCGCCAGACGCGGCGCGCGGCCAGCGCGACGGCGGAGGCGGATGGGAATCGAACCCACCGATCGCGTGAGCGATCCGCCGGTTTTGAAGACCGGGGGAGCCACCAGACTCCTGTCGCCTCCTGAACCTGCTACGCACTGCGCTTCCGATCCGCTGCGACGGCTCGCTGGTCCCCATACCGCACGGTGACTCCGCGCGCGTCGAGATACTCCATCAGCGGCACGACGTACTTCCGTGTCGATCCCAAGAGTTCGCGTGCCTGCGACAGCGTGAACCGCGCCGGAGGAGGCCATCTGCTCCGTAGGTGCTCGCAGGCGCTGTCGATCGCCTGTCGATGGAAGGCCAGTGCCGGCAGTCCGGGGCCCGCCGGCAGCGATACCAGGATTCCCCGCTCGAGGAGCAGCCGAAAGATCATGCCATGATGCTTGCTGGCACCGATGACAGCCGGCACGTCCGGCGGCATCAAGCGACCCTGGCGAAAACTGGCTTCGATCCGGGCCGCCACCGCCTGGCCAGACGGGCCGATCGCGTTCCACGGGTCGTGCGCCGCGAGTCGCACCGATCCGCCCTCCATGACCAGCAATCCGCGCTGTGCTCCGTGCTGCAGTATCGCCGCCAACGACGATCCCCCTGGCATCTCCGGCAGCTTCGCGCGCAGGGAACCGACCGGCATCCCGCCGAGCGCGGGCTGCGTCGCGTGGAAATTGCGCAGCAATGCCTCGATCCGCTGGATCGAAGCGCGAAGCGCGACGGCGTCGAATAGGAAATCGCCGACGCGCTGCACACCCGCCAGCGTTTCGACGATCGCGCACAACCGCGCCGCAGGCACCGGCAGCGCTCGCGCCAGGCCCTCGATCGAGACGCCCGCTGTACCGGCGTCGGCGATGCGAGCAGCGATCCGTTCGGCGCCGTCTCCGCGCGAGAGCACGCCGAGCCGCAGCAGTGCCGATGGGTCGCTTCGACGCAGGCGCCCCTTTGCGACCTCCAGAACGCGTCCACCGCCGACCGTAGCCGCCGGCGACGGATCGCGCAGCACGAACGGCTGCAGCGGCGTGCAAGGTACCGGGCGTTCGCACTGCAACTGCGCGTAACACGCCTCTCTGGCGCGAAGCCGGGCAATGCCACCGAGCAGCCGGAGCCTGACTTCGACGTCGGCCGTGCCGATCAGCAGGCGCAGCCGTTGCCCATCCCGGACGTCGCGCAAAACGTCGGATGCGATGACGACGTCGGCATTGAGCAAGTCGCCCGCTGCAGCGAGTCCGCCGAGCGCGGCGACGGCGTCGCCCCGTCTCAGCTCGTGATGCGCGGCCCCCCGAAGATTCAGTCCGACGCGCTGCCCTGGCCACGCGATCTGCGCATCGCGCCCGTGCACCTGCAGCCGGCGCACCACGAGCTCGCGTTCGCCGGGCAGCACGCGCACCCGGTCGCCGCTGCACAGCGGGCCGAACTGCAACGTGCCGGTGACGACCGTCCCGGCTCCTGGCAGCGCGAACGATCGGTCGATCGTCACGAACGGATGCGTCGGCTGCGATCCGTCGCCGATGCCGCGCCTCGCACTCGGGGCGTGCAGCAGTGCCTGCAACGCCTGTCGCAGCGCTGCCAGTCCCTCGCCATCGACTGCGGACGTGAAAACGACCGGCGCCCGCTGCAGTTGCGTGCCCCGCACGAGCCCGCGCAGCCAGTCGATCGCTGCGCGGCGCTCGCCGCTGCTCAGGCGGTCGGCCTTCGTCACCGCGACGATGCCTCGGCTCACGCCCAGCAGCTCTGCGATCGCCAGATGTTCCCGAGTCTGCGGCTTGATTCCCTCGCGCCCGTCGATCGCCAGCAACACCGCGTCGATACCGGTCGCCCCCGCGACCATCATTCGCACGAACTGCTCGTGGCCAGGCACATCGATCAGATCGACGCAACCGTCGTCGAGTTCGAGCCACGCATACCCCGGCACGATCGACAAGCCCCGCGACTTCTCCTCGGGGAGACGATCCGTGTCGATTCCGGTGAGCGCGCGAACCAGGCTGGTCTTGCCATGGTCGACGTGCCCGATAACGCCGACGGTCGCCTGAGCGGATCCGGCGGCACTCAAGCGAGGACCGCCTCGATCAGTCGCACGATCTCGCGTACCTCGTCGTTGCGGATCGTGCGCAAGTCGATCGCGAAATCACCGTCGGTGACGCGGCCGAAAAGCGCCGGAGTGGCGAGTCTCGCGCGGCGAGCCAATTCGTCGGACGACAGCTCAGCGATTCGCAGCAGCACCTGCGTCGATGGCAACGATGCGCCCGGCAGCGCGCCGCCGCCAGCGACCGCCGATGCCGGTGCGACGCGAACCTGCAAGCGCGGCAGCCGCCGCAGCGCCCGTGCGAGCCGGTGAGCCCGTCGCCGCACCGCGCTCGCTTCCTCCGAGAGCATCTTCAGCACTGGAATCGTACGCAGCGCCAGCGTTTCGCTGTCGTAGAGCGCGAGCGTCGAGTCGAGCGCTGCCAGGGACAGCTTGTCGCAGCGCAACGCCCGCATCAGCGGATGACGCTCGAGCTGCGCGATCAGCGCGTGGCGGCCGACGATGATTCCCGCCTGCGGTCCACCCAGCAGCTTGTCGCCGGAGAACGAGACCAGGTCCGCGCCGCAACGCACGCAATCGGCGACGGTGGGCTCCGGCGGCAGACCGAAGCGCGCCGGGTCGATCAGTGCGCCGCTGCCGAGGTCCTCGGCGAAGACGAGGCCGCGTTGTGCGGCCAGCGCCGCCAGCTCCGCGCGTTCCGGCCGGCACGTGAAGCCGACGATGCGGTAGTTGCTCGGGTGGCACGCAAGCACCATTCGCGTCGCTTCGCCGATTGCAGCGGCGTAATCCTCGATCCGGGTCCGGTTCGTGGTGCCGACCTCGACCAGCCGCGCGCCGCTCTGCGCGATCACATCC
>DATLGW010000555.1:0-8630 GCA_035540315.1 Burkholderiaceae bacterium
GTACAGGATCCACGCGATCGTGTTCGCAGTGGTGTCCTCGCCGGCGAGCAGCATCGTCAGGACGTTGCCTCGCACATCGTCTTCGGTGAACTCGGATCCGGGTTCGTCGCGGGCCGCCAGCAATGCCTGCAATACGTTCGAGGGTCGCTTCGCGCGCTGCGGATCCTCGGCCATCCAGGCTCGGGTGCGTGCGATCAGCTCGTCGACCCGTTGCGCCGTGCGCCGGTTCGCCTCGTCGAGGCGGCGGTCCGCAGGCAGCTTGAAGTAACGCCAGTACGGGATCGGGGCCGCGATGCGGCGGCCGAACGTCGCGAACACCTGCTCGACGTCGCGCTGCAGCGGATGGTTCGGCGTCGACAGCGTGTCGAAGTCTTCGCCGAGCGCGAGCCAGCTGGTCACGTCGACCGCATAGCGCTTCAGATCGTTCGCGACATCGGTTGCGCGACCGGCGCTGACGGCGTCCAGCCAGTAGCGCGCGAGCCGCTCGGTCACGAGCACGATCGTCGGAAAGAAGTTGCGCACGACCTCCGGCGTGAACGCACGCATCACCAGCTTGCGCTGCCGCTGCCACTGCGTGCCCTCGGCCATGAACACCCCGGCCGGACCCATCTCCGCCAGGATCGACGCCGCGCGCGACGAACGCCGCAGCTGATCCGGTCGGCGCCGCAGCAACTCGCCCAACACGCGATAGTCCGACAGCACCACCAGGGTCTGCGGCCCCAACCGGACACGGTACAGCGGCCCGTAACGCTTCGCCCACTGCTCGAGGATCAGGTGATACCGGCGCGCATCGATCTGCAGCGAGTTGCCGACGATCGGCCAGGGCCGCGGCCCGGGTAGGGCATCGATCGTCGACGCGGGCGCCGTGAACCCGGCAACCGACACATGCGCATCGGGCGCGATGACTGCGCTCATCCAGGTCTCCTCCGGGCCGCGTTCGGCAGATGGTGCGATGCGCCCGACCCGGTGTCAACGCGTGCCCGCTGGCGCAATGCGCTGCGGCCGGGGCGGCTACGGCCGAGCGGGTAAGATTCGAGTTGTCGGAAGCGGGCGCCGGACGTCGCAGCCGGATCCGCCCCCGTAGCTCAGTGGATAGAGCATCCGCCTCCTAAGCGGAAGGTCGCGCGTTCGATTCGCGCCGGGGGTGCCAGAACCAGCCGATCGATGGACTTGCTGTCGCTACTGCACTTGGGTAGCGCGTCCCCAGACCGCCGCATGCTGCAGCAACGTCGGCACGTCCACCGGTTTCGGCAGCCAGGCATTCGCATCGCCTGCGGCCCTGAACGGGGACAGATCGTCGATCGAGGAGCAGACGATCACCGGCACCGAGCGCAACTGCTCGTCCTGCGCGCGCCGCGCCAAGAACTCGAAGCCGTCGACCCCGGGCATCATCAGATCCAGCACGACCAGGCAGGGCCGGAAATCGCCGTGCCGCAACATGTTCAGCGCCTGCGCGCCGTCCTTGGCGCAGCGCACCCTGTAGCCGGCGGCCGAGAAGATCAGCGAGTACGACTCCAGAATGGCAGGGTCGTCATCGACGAGCAGCACGCAAGGCGGTTCGGCTTCGATTGCGTTCATTTGCGGCGGCGCTTCGGAAGCAGCAGGTCAGGGCGAGGCAGGATTTGTGCCCCGCACCAAAGCGCCGCGCCGACCGGTCAATGGGCCGAGTCGGAGCCCGGCGCGAGCCAGGCGAGGAATCCCTCGGTTCCGCCGGTGTCGATGAACGCCAGTGCACAGGCGAGCGCCGGATCGAGGTCTTGCCGCGCCGACGCGCAGCGCGACTGGTCGACGCGGGCCTTCGGCGGCAGCGGTTCGTCCGCGCCCGGCAGCGCGTGCGGCCGGTCTGCCTCGCGGCGACGGTTGGCGGGTTCGGTGCCGGGCGCGGCGACCAGCTCGATGTCCGGTCCGACGCCGGTCCGCTGCACCGTGCGGCCGGTCGGGCCGTGATACAGCGCCGTGGTCAATCGCAACGCCCCGTTGCCTTCGCCCAGCGACAGGATCGATTGAACGCTGCCCTTGCCGAAGCTGCGGCTGCCCAGGATCGTGGCGCGGCCGTTCTCCTGCAACGCTGCGGCGACGAGCTCGGCCGCCGAGGCGGTGCGCCCGTCGATCAGCACCACGACCGGCACCCCGGGCAGCCGCTCGTTCGCGTCGGCCTGCCAGGTGCGCTGATTGGCGCTCGTGCGGCCGCGCAGCGAAACGATTTCGCCCGCGCCCAGGAAGTCGTCCGCGATCTTGACGGCCGGCCGGATCAGGCCGCCGCCGTTGCCTCGCAGATCGAGCACGACTGCACGGGGGATCGCGATCGCATTCGCCTCGGCAATGGCCTGCTCGACCGCGGCGGCAATGCCGGACGTGAAACTGGCCAGCCGAAGCACCAGCACGCCATGCTCCATGCTCCAGCGCAGCACCTGTGTGCGGATCGTCTCTCGGACCAGCGACACCGCGAAATCGCCGCTGCCTTCGCGTCGGATCGTCAGCGTGATCGGCGTGCCGGGGGCGCCTCGCATCCGAGCGATCGCATCGGGCAGCGACATGCCATGAACGGGGTGGCCGTCGAACTGCACGATCAGATCCCCGGTTTGCAGACCTGCCCGCGCCGCCGGCGTATCGGGCATCGGAGACACCACGCGGACCAGCCCGTCCACCATTTCGACCTGCATTCCCAGCCCGCCGAAGCTGCCCGACAGCGCGCTGCGCTGCTCGATCTGCGCGCGTTCATCGAGGTAGCGCGAATGCGGGTCGAGCGTGGCGAGCGCCGCATTGATCGCCTTTGCGAACACTTCCGCCGGCTCGCCCGACTGCGGCGGCAGCGGTTCGATCGCCTTGGCGGCGGCACCGATCAGCGCCGGCAGGTCGACGTCTCGCGCATAGTTCTGCTGGACCCGGCGCAGCACGGCAGCGAACAGTTCCCGATGCGCGTCGGCCTGCGCGTCGGGCTTGACCGCGCGCAGGTAGGCGGAGGTGACGGGCGCGATCAGCTCGTCGCTGATCGCCGGCGGGGCGGCAAGCGCAGTGCCGGCCGAGCTGAGCAGGCACGCCGCGACAGGGCCGAACAGAACCCGGAGCAAACGTCTCATTGGCGGTCCCTCTTGGAGTGGGCAGTATTATCCACAAAACCAGAAGGGTGGCGGCGCCGGACGCCGCGCCGCCAGAGCCGAACCGCATCAGGAACCACCCGAATGAATCGGACCGCATTCGTCAATGCCCGCCTGTTCGACAGTACCAGCGGCTCGATTCGCGCCGGAGCGACGGTCGTCGTCGAGGGAGAGCGCATCGCCGACGTGCTGTACGAGACGATGCGGATCGACGATGCGCGGTTGATCGACGTCGGCCAGCGCGTGCTGATGCCGGGGCTGATCGATGCGCACGTGCACGTGACTGCGACCCGCGCCGATTTCGGCGAGCTCGCGTTGATGCCGCCATCGTTGATTGCCGCGCAGGCCAAGGACCTGCTCGAGGGGATGCTGCTGCGCGGCTTCACGACCGTGCGCGATGCGGGAGGCGCGGATCACGGGCTGGTCGAGGCGGTCGAGCGGGGTCACTTCGCCGGGCCGCGGCTGTACATCGCCGGCCAGTCGCTGTCGCAGACCGGCGGCCACGGCGACATCCGCAAGGCCGGCGCCCGCTGGATGTGCACGTGCGCCGGCCTGGGATTGCTGTCGTCGATCGCCGACGGCGTGACCGAAGTGCGGCGCGCGGCGCGCGAGCAGCTTCGCAACGGCGCGCGGCAGATCAAGATCATGGCCGGCGGCGGCGTGGCCAGCCCGACCGATCCGATCGACGGCACGCAATATTCGCTCGAGGAACTGCGCGCAGTGTGCGAGGAAGCCGAGGCGGCGAATACCTACGTGATGGCGCACGCGTACTCGCCGCGCTCGATCGTGCGCGCGGTGCAGGCCGGAGTGCGATCGATCGAGCACGGCAACCTGCTCGATGAAGCGAGCGCAAAGGCGATGGCAGGCCACGGCGCATTCCTGGTCGCGACGCTCGCGACCTACGATGCGTTGTCTCGCGAGGCGGGGCGGCTGGGCTGGCCGCAGAACATGATCGACAAGCTCGACCGGGTGAAGTCGCAGGGCGTCGAGGCGCTGCGGATCGCACGTGCCGCCGGCGTGCCGATCGGCTACGGCACTGATCTGCTGGGGCACATGCACGACGAGCAGTCGAACGAGTTCTCGCTGCGGTTGCCTGCGATGAGCGCCGCCGAGATACTGCAGAGCGCGACCAGCGTGAACGCGCGGCTGATTGGCGAGGAGGGGCGGCTGGGCGTGATCGCTCCCGGCGCGCTTGCCGACCTGCTCGTCGTCGATGGCGATCCGACCGAGGATGTCGGGCGGCTTCAGCATCAGGGCGCGCATCTGGCGGCGATCATGAAGGGCGGCCGATTCGTGAAGAACCGGCTGTAGTTGAAAAAAAGGGGCGCCGGTGCGCCCCTTCTTGTCGACGGGCACGCTGCGGGCGTGCCGTGCGAACCCGCGTCAGTCGATGCGGGTGAACCGAGCTTCCGGTCGGTCGTCGGACCGGTGCACGGTCTGGATGTTCTTCTTCATCGCCCACGGCCGCATCTGGTGGTGGATCGGAACGTAGTGAGCTTCGTCGCGCGTCATCGCCAGCGCATCCTGGATCATCTTGTCGCGCTTCGCGGTGTCGGTCTCGACCTTGATCGCGTCGATCATCTCGTCGAGCTTCTTGTTGCTGATCCGGCCGATGTTGAAGTTGCCGTCCGCGCCAGTCGTCTTCGTGCGCACCAGCGACTGCAGAGAGTACAGCCCATCGTAGGTCGCGACGCCCCAGCCCAGCATGTACGCGCTCGTGTCGTGCTTCAGCAGCTTCGGGATGAAGTTCGCGAACGGCATCGCGTTCAGGTTCACCTTCAGCCCGACGCGGGCCCACATGCCGACCAACGCCTGGCAGATCTGCTCGTCGTTGACGTAGCGGTTGTTCGGGCAGTCGAGCGTGAACTCGAAGCCGTTCGGGTAGCCCGCTTCCGCCAGCAGCTTCTTCGCGCCTTCGGGATCGGGCTTCGCGACCTTGTCGAGCTCCTCAGTGTGGCCGTTCACGCCGGGCGCGACCATGATCGCCGCCGGCAGCGACAGCCCCCGCATCACGGTGCGCCGGATCGCGTCGCGGTCGACCGCCATGTTCAGCGCGCGGCGAACGCGGACGTCCTTGAAGGGATTCTTGCCCTTGACGTTCGAGTACTGCAGCTCGTCGTTGTGCTGGTCCATGCCGATGAAGATCGTGCGGACCTCGTGGCCCTCGACGACCTTCAGGTTCGGGTTCTGCTTCAGCCGCGCGACGTCCTGCGTCGGCAGGTCCGTGACCATGTCGACCTCGCCCGAGAGCAGAGCAGCCACCCGGGTCGCGTCGGACTTGATCGGCGTATAGGTGACGTCCTTGACGTTGCCGTCGAGCTTGCCCCACCAGTTCGGATTCGCGGTCATCACGATCCGCTGGTCAGGCGCCCATTCCTTGATGATGTACGGGCCCGTTCCCATCGTGTTGCGTGATGCGTACGTCTCCTCGCGCGCCTTGTAGTCCTGCACCTTTTCCGATTTGTGCTTGGTCGACCACTGCTTGCTCATGATCCGGAAGTCGATGATGTTGCGCAGCAGGATCGGAACCGGCGCCTCGAGGATGAAGTCGACGGTATGATCGTCGACTTTCTTGACTTCCTTGATGCCGGCCACGTAGATCTGCATCGTCCCCTGCGGCTGGCGGATCCGGTCGAACGAGAACACGACGTCGTCGGCGGTGAACGGCGTGCCGTCCTGGAACTTCACGTTCTGGCGCAACTTGAACCGCCACTGCGTCGGGCTCAGCTGCTCCCAGCTGGTCGCCAGCGCCGGCTCGACCTTGTAGTCCTTCGTGTAGCGCGTCAAACCTTCATACGTGTGCATCATGAAGGTATTGGTCGTCGCATGGTTCTGCGAGTGCGGATCCAGCGTCAGGATGTCGTTCTGGGCCGCCCATCGAATGTGCTGCGCCTGCGCGGCGCCGGCGACAAGCACCAGCGACGCGGCAGCGGTCGCGACAAGTTTGCGGAACATGAGTCCTCTCCTCCGGTGGAAATCGGTGTGGCCAAAAATATACATCAGCCGGCGCCGCGGCTGCGAGCGCGCTTTAGGGCGCCGGGTTCAGCCGCGGGCGCGGACGCGATGATATACGTCGATCGAGTAGGTGAGGCCGGTGCTGCTCTGGCCCGGCTGCCGGTCGATCCGGAACCACTGCTGCGGCGAGGGCGCCGGCAGGAACACGTCGCCCTCGAAGTCGGCATCGATCTGGGTCAGGATCAGCCGATCGGCGACGTCGATCGCTTCGGCGTACAGTTGCGCGCCGCCGATGACGAACACCTCGGGTTCGCCCGCGCACAGGTCGAGCGCCGCCGGCAGCGATCCGGCGGTCTCGACGCCGGGCCGAGCCCAGCCGGGGTCGCGGGTGACGACGATATTGCGGCGCTGCGGCAGCGGCCGCCCGATCGCCTCGTAGGTGCGCCGGCCCATCACGATCGGATGCCCGGTGGTCGTCTGCCGGAAATGCCGCAGGTCTTCCGGCAGGTGCCACGGCAGCGCGTTGTCGCGGCCGATCGTGCCGTTGCGCGCCCGCGCGATGATGATCGTGATCCGCGGTCGGTCCGGCTGCGCGTTGGCGTCGTCAGACGGCAATGGGCGCCTTGATCGCGGGGTGGAATTGGTATCCGGCGATCTCGATGTCCTCGTAGCGGTAGTCGAAGATCGTCTCGGGGCGCCGGTGCAGGCGCAGCTGCGGCAGCGGCAGCGGGGTGCGGCCGAGCTGCTCGCGCGCCTGCTCCAGGTGGTTCAGGTACAGATGGCAGTCGCCGCCGGTCCAGATGAACTCGCCCAAGGCGAGGTCGCACTGTGCGGCCACCAGGTGCGTGAGCAGCGCATACGACGCGATGTTGAACGGCACTCCCAGGAACACGTCGGCGCTGCGCTGATACAGCTGGCAGGACAGCCGCCCGTCCGCGACGTAGAACTGGAACAGCGCATGGCACGGCGCAAGCGCCATCCTCGGGATGTCGGCCACGTTCCACGCCGACACGATCAGCCGCCGCGAGTCGGGGTCCGCACGCAGCCGCCCGATGACCTCGGCGATCTGATCGATGTGCCGGCCGTCGGGCGCCGGCCACGAACGCCACTGATGACCGTACACCGGGCCGAGCTCGCCGTCGGCGCCGGCCCATTCGTCCCAGATCGTCACGCCGTGCTCGCGCAGGTAGCCGACGTTCGTCGATCCCTGCAGGAACCACAGCAGCTCGTGGACGATCGACTTCAGGTGCAGTTTTTTCGTGGTGACCAGCGGGAAACCGTCGCGCAGATCGAACCGCATCTGGTGGCCGAAAACGGACAGCGTCCCGGTGCCGGTGCGATCGGACTTGCGCGTGCCGTGCTCGAGCACGTGGCGCATCAGATCCAGGTACTGCCGCATCGCTGTCAGTTCGTGGCCGGAAGCGGCGGATTGAAGCCGACGGCCGGTCCGGCAAAGCCTCCGATTGCAGCCGGCGCGGCACCGACGGCGCCTGGTTGCACAGGCTGCGACTGGGCGGCGGCGGCCGCGTCTGACGGCGCCATTGGCGCCGACGTGACCGGGCCCGCGGGCGCCTGGGGCTGACCCGGCATCACCATGCCCGGCGGCGGGCGCCGCACCGGAAGTCCGCCCGGCCGCGGCGCAGCCGCCGCCCCGTGCGGCGGCAGCGGGGCGGCCGCCGATCGTGCGGGCGACCCCGGCGCTTGCGGCGCGGCCCCGGCGCTCAGCACCGCAATCGACGGACGCGGCGGCGCGTCGAGCTCGTGCACGGTGCCGTTGCGGTTGATACGGACCTTGTCTCGGCTGACGCCGACCAGCGACGCGGTGTCGGTGATGCGTTCGGAGATCTGGTACGCGCGCGCCGGGCGTCCGTCGACCGACAGGATCGCCACGCCGCTGTCTCCGGAGGACAACACGCCGAGCACCTGGATGTTCGCCAGCGTGGTCACCAGCGTCGGTGCGGCCGGGGCTGCGGTCGAACCGAACAGCGTTGCGGCCAGCTGCACGTTGGCCGGCCCGAAGCGATCGGGAACGGCAGCGACCGGCGCGATCGGCGCGCGCGGCGCCAGCAGCGTCACCGCCCAATACGCGGTGGTCGCGCACAGCGCAACGAACAGTGCTGCGGTCGCCAGATCGGCGGCGGGGAAACGAAAACGCATCGTCACCAGAAGGCCCTAAAGGGGCGAGAGTCGGCTGCTATCATAGCCGCCATTCTTTCAAGCAGGACCGAGGACCGGACAAACGATGCATAGTAGTGGGCGAACTGCGGTCGCACAACCGAAACGCCACGCGGGATTCACCCTGATCGAGCTGATGGTGGTGATCCTGATCCTGGGCGTGCTGGCCGCGCTGGTCGTGCCGCGCGTGATGAGCCGACCGGACGAGGCCCGGGTGATCGCCGCCAAGCAGGACATCGCGCGGATCATGCAGTCGCTGCAGCTGTACCGGCTGGACAATTCACGTTATCCGACGACCGAGCAGGGGCTGCAGGCGCTGGTCACGCGGCCGACGACTTCGCCGGTGCCGAACAACTGGAAGTCCTATCTCGACAAGGTGCCGAACGACCCGTGGGGCCGCCC
>DATLGW010000556.1:0-3629 GCA_035540315.1 Burkholderiaceae bacterium
CGCCGGGTCGCCGGCCACGGGCCGCGCGGCGGGCGCCGCCGAAGCGCCGGGTTTCGCGGCGCGCGGGCTGGGGCTGCTGCAGCGCGCGGCCGTCGCGCTCGGCCAGCGGATCGTGCGCGCGCAGATGGCGCGCGCCGACGCAGAGCTGATGCGGATGGCGCAGATGGACTCGCGCATTGCCGCCGAGCTCGACGCGGCGCGACTGCGTGCCGAACGTGACGCCGAGGAACGCCGCAATGCGTGATCGAAGCCAGCTGCGCAGCCCGCGACCGAGCCTGCCGGACGTGTACCGGCAGATGGTCGCCGCCGCGCCGCAGTGCCGTCACGACGGCGTCGAGCGCATCCTCGATGCGGTCGACGCGAGCGGGCGCATGTTCGGCTGGCTGAGCGCTCGGCTGCGCTCGCGCCGCGCCCGGCGCCCGATCGGATCGCACGAACGCGCGGGCGCGACCCGACCGTGACCAGCGCGGCCGGCAGGGCCGGCCCCGGTCAGCGCCCGTTGTGCGGCTGGGCCGGCTCCTGCTCGCGCGCCTGCATCGCCCATAGCTCGGCATAGCGGCCGCCGCGCGCGAGCAGCTCGTCGTGCCGGCCGGTCTCGACGATGCAGCCGCGCTCGAGCACGACGATCTGATCGGCCTCGACGATCGTCGACAGCCGATGCGCGATCACCAGCGTCGTGCGCTGCGCCGACACCGCGCGCAACGCCTCCTGGATCGCCTGCTCGTTGCGCGAGTCGAGCGCCGACGTCGCCTCGTCCAGGATCAGGATCGGCGGGTTCTTCAGCAGCATCCGCGCGATCGCGACCCGCTGCTTCTCGCCGCCCGACAGCTTCAGGCCGCGCTCGCCGACGCTGGTCTGGAACCCCGCGGGCAGCGACGCGATGAAGCGCGTCAGCTGAGCCGCGTCGGTGGCCGCCTGCACCTCGTCGTCGGTCGCGTCGGGGCGGCCGTAAGCGATGTTGTAGCGGATCGTGTCGTTGAACAGCACCGTGTCCTGCGGCACGATGCCGATCGCGCGGCGCAGGCTCGTCTGCGTCACGTCCCGGATGTCCTGGCCGTCGATCGTGATGCGGCCGGCGCCGACGTCGTAGAAGCGGAACAGCAACCGCGCCAGCGTCGACTTGCCGGCGCCGCTCGAACCGACGACCGCGGTCGTCGTTCCCGGCGCCATCGTGAAGCTGATCCCCTGCAGGATCGGGCGCGCCGGGTCGTACGCGAACGACACGTTCTCGAAGCGGACCTCGGGACCGGCGATCCGCAGATCCTGCGCGCCCGGCGTGTCCGCGACCTCGCGGTTGGCGTGCAGCAGCGAGAACATCCGCTCCATGTCGGCGAGGCTCTGCTTGATCTCGCGGTACAGCACGCCCAGGAAGTTCAGCGGAATGTACAGCTGGATCATGAATGCGTTGACCAGCACCAGGTCGCCGATCGACATCCGGCCCTCGACGACGCCGACGGTCGCGCGCCAGACGATCAGCGTGACCGCGATCGCGATGATCGCCGCCTGGCCGGCATTGAGCAGCGACAGCGACGTCTGGCTGCGGATCGCAGCGCGCTCCCAGCGCTGCATCCCCTCGTCGTAGCGGCGCGCCTCGAACTCCTCGTTGCCGAAGTACTTGACGGTCTCGTAGTTCAGCAGCGAGTCGATCGCGCGCACGTTCGCCTGCGTGTTGAGCTCGTTCATCGTGCGCCGGAAGTTCGTCCGCCATTCGGTGACGATCACCGTGTACGCGACGTAGGCGACCAGCGCGACGCCGGTGATGATCGCGAACGAGGGTTCATAGGCCAGCAGCAGGTAGCCGAGCACCAGCGAGATCTCCACCAGCGTCGGCAGGATGCTGTACAGCGTGTACGACATCAGGCTCGAGATGCCGCGCGAGCCGCGCTCGATGTCGCGCGTCAGCCCGCCGGTCTGGCGGTCCAGGTGAAAACGCAGCGACAGGCTGTGCAGATGCCGGAAGACCTGCAGCGCGATCGTTCGTACCGCGCGCTGCGTGACCTTCGCGAACACGTACTCGCGCAGCTCGGTGAACACCGTCGACGACAGCCGCAGCGCGCCGTACGCCGCGATCAGCGCGACCGGCACCGCGAGCACCGCGGCGGCGAACGCGGCCGCATCGGGCGCCTCGCCCGGCTGCGCCGGCACCAGCGCATCGACGATCTGCTTGAGCACGAGCGGCACGCCCAGGTTCGCGACTTTCGCGGCGACCAGGAATGTGATCGCCAGCAGCACCCGGCCCTTGAACTGCCACAGGTACGGGATCAGCGTGCGAAGGGTCTGCCAGTCCGAGCGGGAGGATCGAGCGCGGGGCGCCGCGGCCGGTCCCGCCGCAGCGGACGCGTCGACAGCGGCGCGGCGCATCGAGGAAGCTTTGTCGGCGTGGAACGAAACGTTTATTCTCGCACCGTTCCCGACGAGCCGAATCGCCGATGACCCATCCGACGCCCCCGCCGAATCACGACCTGGTGCTGCGGGTCACGCCGATGCCCGCCGATGTCAATGCGAACGGCGACATCTTCGGCGGCTGGGTGATGGCGCACGTCGACGTGGCCGGCGGAATCGCGGCGGCGCGCCGCTGCCGAGGCCGCGTCGTGACGGTCGCGGTCAACAGCTTCCAGTTCCGCCAGCCGGTGTCGGTCGGCGACCTGCTGTCGTTCTACACGATGATCGAGCGCGTCGGCCGCACGTCGGTGACGGTGCACGTCGAGGTGTTCGCCGAGCGCGATCCGGCTGCGCCGGTGACGGTGAAGGTGACTGAAGCGACGCTGACCTACGTCGCGATCGATACGCAGGGGCGCAAGCGGCGGGTGCCCGAGCCCTGATCGTGCGCTCGGAAGCGCGTTGCGCCCGCGGCGCGGGCGCGAACCCGTTGCGCGATTCGCGCGCCGGCCGGAACCGACCGGCAGGCGCGATCAGCTCAGGTGCTTGTTCACCAGCGCAGTCATCTCGAACATCGACACCTGCTGCTTCTTGAACACCGGCTTGAGCTTGTCGTCGGCGTTGATCATCCGCTTGTTCTGCGAATCCTGCAGGTTGTTCTTCTTGATGTAGTCCCAGATCTTCTTGGTGACTTCGGTGCGCGGCTGCGGACTGCTGCCGACGACCGCGCTCAGCTCGCTGCTCGGCTTCATCGGCTTCATGAACGCGGGATTCGGCGAGCGCTTGCTGCCGGCGCTGCTTTTCTTCGCTGCGGGCTTCTTCGCCGGCGCCGCTTTCTTCGCGGCGGGCTTCGACGACGCGCGCGCGGCGGACTTCTTCGCCGGCGCCTTCGCCGACTTCTTGGCGGGAGCTTTCTTCGCGGCGCCTTTCTTTGCCGCCTTGGTTCCAGTTGCCATCGATTTCCTCGTGGGTTGAGCCGTCGATTCCGGCGTGCGTACGCTACAGCCGAATCGGCGGAAAGACAAAGTTTTTCTGTCATTCGCGCCACAGGCATTGGGGCCGCCGCGACGCTCGCAGCCCGCCCGGGCTTGCCGCGGAGCCGCCGTTGCCGCCGGCGCAAGACGCCGCCACCCGTCCCAGCGCCGGCGCCGCCCGTCGCCGAGCCCGCCGCGGGACCCGCCGCGCGAGCCTAAATTGGCCGTCAATCGACACGCGCCGTTGGCCGAACCGTGACTGCCAGATCCCTGCTG
>DATLGW010000557.1:0-2656 GCA_035540315.1 Burkholderiaceae bacterium
CGCTCGAGCAGCCGGGCTCGCCCGCGCGAGCGCGCATCGGCGAGCAGATCGCGGCGGCGCTGCGCGACGACCGCGCCGAGGCGATCGTGCTCGGCTGCGCCGGCATGGCCGATCTGGCCGCGGAGCTGTCGCGCGAACACCGCGTGCCGGTCGTCGACGGCGTGGCCGCCGCAGTCAAGCTGATCGAAGCGCTGGCCGCGCTCGGCATACAGACGTCGCGCGCCGGCGCTTATGCGCCGCCGCTGCCCAAACCGTATCTGGGACGCTTCGCGGATGCGGCACCCCTGCCGGATCCCGATCGACCCGCCGAAGGAGAGTCGCCCCGATGACCTCGATCAAGCTGCCGCCCGCCGATCCGGCGCTCGCATTCGTTCCGTATCCGCCGGCGCCGGTGCCGAATTCGCCCGACGGGCCGCTCGCCGGGCTCGATTTCGCGGTCAAGGACCTGTTCGATGTCGCCGGCTATCCGACCGGCGGCGGCAGTCCGCTGGTGCTCGCGATGTCCGGAATCAAATCGACGACCGCGCCGATCGTGCAGCGGCTGCTCGATGCCGGCGCGCGTTTCGTCGGCAAGACCCACACCGACGAGCTCGCGTTCTCGATGAACGGCAAGAATGCGCACTTCGGCACCCCGGTCAACGGCGGCGCGCCCGACCGCATTCCCGGGGGCTCGTCGTCGGGATCGGCCGCGGCGGTGTCGAACGGGCTGGCCGATTTCGCGCTCGGCACCGACACCGGCGGCTCGGTGCGCGCACCGGCCAGCCACTGCGGATTGTTCGGAATTCGCCCGACGCAGGGTCGCGTCGATCTGGCGGGGTGCCTCGATCTGGCGCCGGCATTCGACACCTGCGGCTTCTTCACGCGCGATGCGGCGACGTTCGCCCGCGTGGCCGACGTGATGCTCGGTGCGGATTCGGCGCCGCTGCCGGCGCGGGTGCGCCTGCTCGAGCCGACCGACGCGTTCGCTCTGATCGATGCCGCAGTCCGCGATGCGCTCGCGCCGGCGATCACGCGGGTCGTCGATCGGCTGGGTGCGCCGACGCAAGTCGAAGTCGCGCCGCTGCCGTTCGAGAAGATCTACTGGGGCTACCGCTATCTGCAGGGGCACGGCGCATGGCAGACCGACGGGCCGCTGATCGAGCGGTTCCGCCTGCCGCTGGGCCCGGGCGTGGCCGAGCGCTTTGCGTTCGGCGCCGCAGTGCGGCCCGAGCAGGTCGCCGAAGGGCTCGAGACCCAGGCGGCAGTCACGCGCCGGTTGCTCGCGCTGCTCGGCGACGACGGCGTGATGCTGCTGCCGACGATGCCCGATGTCGCGCCGCTGCTGTCGACGCCGGAAAGCGAGCTGGAGAACTACCGCAACCATGCGATCCACCTGCTGTGCCTCGCCGGCCTGGCCGGCTGTCCTCAGGTGTCGATGCCGCTGGCCAAGCGCCTGGGCGCGCCGCTCGGGCTTTCGATCGTGGGGCCGCGCGGCAGCGATCGCAGCCTGGTCGCGCTCGCGCAGGTGATCGCGGACTGAACGCGATGGCGCTGCCGCAAGACCGCGCCGCCGAGCTGCCGCGCGCCGAGCTGCCGCTTGCCGGGCTGACGGTGATCGAGCTGCATGCGATCGGCCCGGTGCCGTTCGCGGGACGGCTGCTCGCGCAGCTGGGCGCGGAGGTCACGCGCGTGTCGCCGCCGTCGGATCCTGGCCTGGGCGTGCGGCTGGGGCCGCAGTTCGATCTGCTCAATTCCGGCAAGCAGTCGATCGCGCTCGACCTGAAAGCCGCCGACGGCATCGAACGGTTGCACCAGCGATTGGCAGCCGCCGACGTGCTGCTCGAGGGTTTCCGCCCCGGCGTGCTGGAGCGGCTGGGGCTTGCGCCGCGTTCGCTGCTCGAGCGCCATCGCCGGCTGGTGATCGGCCGCCTGTCGGGCTGGGGCGATCGCGGTCCGCTCGCTGCGCGCGCGGGCCACGACATCAACTATCTCGCGCTGTCGGGCCTGCTGCTGGCGATCGGCGAGCGCAATGCGCCGGTGCCGCCGCTGAACCTGGTCGCGGATTTCGGCGGCGGCGCAATGCACCTGGTCGCCGGCGTGCTCGCGCAGCTGGTGCGCCGCTCGATCAGCGGCGCCGGCGGCGAAGTCACGACCAGCATCCTGGCGGGCACGGTCGGGCTGTCGCCGATGTTCTACGGAATGCTCGCCGGCGGCGCATGGCAGATCGCGCGGCAGGACAACCTGCTCGACGGCGGCGCGCCGTTCTATCGCGTCTACCGCTGCGCCGATTCGCGCTTCGTCGCCGTCGGCGCGCTCGAGCCGAAGTTCTACGCGCAGCTGCTGCGCGTGCTCGAACTCGACCGCGACGTCGATGCCGCCCGCCAGTACGACCGCGCGAGCTGGGACGACATCGCGACGCGCTTCGAGCAGCGCTTCGCGACCCGCAGCCGCGACGATTGGGCGCGCGCGGCCGCCGGCGTCGACTGCTGCCTGGCGCCGGTGCTCGACCTGCGCGAGGCAGCCGCCGATGCGCACAACGTCGCGAACGGCCTGTTCGTCGCGACGCCGTTCCCGCAGCCGGGTCCGGTGATTCGGTTCGCCGACGCTGCGTGACGACCCCTCGGCATCGTCTCGACGATGCCGGCTGACGCAGCCGCGCCGGTCAGCGGCGCGCGGC
>DATLGW010000558.1:0-2267 GCA_035540315.1 Burkholderiaceae bacterium
ATCCAGGGCAGCTCCACGTTCTATCCGCCGCTGCTGCGGCGGGGCCTGATCGACCGGCTGATCCTGATCACCGCCCCGGTCGTCCTCGGTCGCGGCAAACGCCTGTTCGGCGAAGGCTCCGGCTCAGGCGCGTGGAAGCTCGTCGAGCAGCGCCAGTCGCCGGGCGGCATTTTGATGTCGACCTACGTTCCCGACGGCGAAGTGAAGATCGCCGACTTCCAGTTGCCCGACCCGACGCCGCAGGAGCATGCGCGTCAGCAGCGGATGCGCGCGGGAACCTGGTGATGCTCGCGTCGCCCGATCCAGCGGCCAGTCCGAATAGAAGTTTTGGTGCTCCCGATGAAACATCGACAAGTCGAGTATCGTCTCAACGAAGCGCTCCGGGTGACAGCAGCGCAACCATCGGGAAGGTGTTGAATGGCGCACTGTGGGCATAGTGGTAGAGGCCGAACAGCACGCTGGCGACAATTGCAGCGCCAACGAGTGCGAACGTGCGGCTTCGACTCGAAAGGCTCGCTTCAGTTGCGACTCCCACGACAGCCCAACAAACGACGACCTCCGCTGCCGACACGACGAAGACCTGCGAAAACGCGTTGATGATCACGACGGGATTCATCGACGGCGCGCCCTGCAGCACATAGGCCGCCAAGCCGAGGACGAGACCGGCGATGACTGCTGCGGTGGTCTTGCGGCCGATCTTGAATCCTGATCGCGTTGCATCGATGGCGTCCGTACGGCGCCAATGCCACAGTAAAGCGATGCCGCCGCCGATGCCGAGGAGCAGGTTGACGGCGAAGGCGTAAAGGAGCCGATCCCCGGTTGCGTCCGGCCGAAGTAGCGTTTCGATGCGGCCCTCGAGGACTCATGTCGCGAGAGTCCACACGGCAAAAAATAAAAGGGCTGCGATAAGCACACCCGCCGAGCGTTCCCGCATTTGTTATCTCCCAGGCTGCTGCAGAAATCATGCGTTTTAGCGGTAACGACTGATTTGACGTGGATCAAGCGAGGCGGGCAGATGAGCTGACGGGCAACTGAAGAGAGACTGGGATGCTTCACTACCTCTCGAAACTCCTCTTGCCGCTGTGCCGCATCGGCAGTTGATCTGCCTCAATCCCGGTTCGCGGCGTGCCCGGACAATTCCAAGGATGTCTGCTGCACCGATGCTGTTCGACGTGCGGAACCTGTCCAAGACATACCGGATGGGCGACGTACAGGTTCAGGCACTGCATGGCATCGACTTGCGCGTCGAGGCCGGCGAGTTCATCGTGCTGCTAGGAGCCTCGGGTAGCGGCAAGTCGACGTTGCTCAACATCCTTGGCGGGCTCGATCGCGCAAGCGCCGGAACGGTGCGCTGGCGGGATCTCGAGCTGTCCCGGGCGAGCGACGAGCAGCTGACGACCTATCGCCGCCACCATGTCGGCTTCGTCTTCCAGTTCTACAATCTCGTCGCCAGCCTGACCGCGCGCGAGAACGTCGAGCTCGTGACTGATCTGTGCGCGGACCCGATGGCGGCCGATGAAGCGCTGCGCTGGGTGGGGCTGGGAGATCGCGTCGATCATTTTCCGGCGCAGCTCTCGGGCGGGGAGCAGCAGCGGGTCGCGATCGCCCGCGCAATCGCCAAGCGCCCGGCGCTGCTGCTGTGCGACGAACCGACCGGTGCACTCGACTACCAGACAGGCAAGCTGGTGCTCGACGTGCTGGCGCGGATCAACGTCGAGTTCGGTACCACCGTGATGGTCATCACGCACAACGCAGCGATCGCCGGAATGGCAGGACGCGTGCTGCGCATGGCCGACGGACGTCTGATCGAGGACCGCCGCAACGAGCAGCGACTGCAGACGGCGGAGCTGTCCTGGTGAGGGCGCTCGACCGCAAGCTCGCCCGCGACCTGAGGGCCATCTGGGCGCAGGTGCTGACGATCGCGCTGGTGATCGCCTGCGGGACCGGCGGTTTCATCGGCTCGTTCGCTACCCACGACGCACTGACGCTGGCGCGAGATACCTACTATCGCGACAACCGCTTCGCCGATGTCTTCGCGTACGCGAAGCGGGTGCCGCTGGCGCTCGAATCGGAGCTGCGGCTGCTGCCTGATGTTGCGCAGGCGCAGGTGCGAGCCGTGCAGGACGCGCTGCTCGATCTGCCCGGCGTTGCGCAGCCGGCAATCGGGCGATTCATTGGCGTTGCAGCCGACGAATTCGAGACGGGGCTGAATTCGCTGAGACTGCGCGCCGGACGTCTGCCGCTGCCCGGGGAACGCGCAGCGGCGG
>DATLGW010000559.1:0-2134 GCA_035540315.1 Burkholderiaceae bacterium
GTTCCGCGACAAGCCCCGCCGCCTGCGGGTGATGATCGTCGACGACAACGCCGATGCCGCCGAGTCGCTCGCGCTGCTGCTCGACATCGACGGCCATCAGGTGCGAACCGAGCTCAGTGGCAGCGCTGCGCTGGCCGCGGCTGCGGAATTCATGCCCGACGTCGTCTTCTGCGACTTGGGCCTTCCCGGCGTCAGCGGCCACGACGTCGCCGCGTCGGTCCGCTCCGATCCGCGATTCGCGGCGACGACGCTGGTCGCACTGACCGGCTGGGGAAGCGACGAAGATCGGCGCCGTGCGCGCGATGCCGGATTCGACTTTCACCTGACCAAGCCCGCCAGCGCCGCTGCGATCGACCAGATCCTGCTGCAGATCTGATCGGGCGTTTCGGCTCAGAGCCGGTGCTTCGCGAGGACTGCGCCGTCCGGCGTCACCGCCACCGGAACGTCCCAGCCGTAGCGCTTCTTCAGCTCGCGATCGCCGTCGACGTCGACCGGATCGACCTCGTAGCCGCGCCGCTGCAGCTCGGCCATCATCTGGTCGCACAGATGACAGCCGGAGCGCGTGTACAGCGTCACGCGGCGATCGGCTGGCGCCGGAGCGCAGCGTTTCGCTCCGGCGCCCGATCGCTCAGACATTCATCACCGCGATCGCGCGCGTGTTCAGGTACGCGTCGACCGCCTCGGGCCCGCCTTCGGAGCCGTAGCCCGAATCCTTGACCCCGCCGAACGGCATCTCGGCCGACGGCATTGCCGGCATGTTGATCCACAACATGCCGACCTCGACGCGGCGCGCGAGCAGATCGGCGTTCTTCAGCGAGCGCGTGAACGCGTACGCGGCCAGCCCGTACGGCAGCCGGTTCGACTCGGCGATCGCATCCTCCAGCGTCTTGAAGCTTCGGATCGCCGCGAGCGGCCCGAACGGCTCCTCGTTGAACACCTTCGCTTCCAGCGGCACGTCGGCCAGGATCGTCGGCTGCCAGAAGTTGCCGGCGTCGCCGATGCGCTCGCCCCCGGCCAGCACCTTCGCGCCGCGCTCGACCGCATCCTTCGTGAACGCCGCCATCGCAGTCAGGCGCCGCGGATTCGCCAGCGGTCCCATCTGCGTGCCGTCGGCCAGTCCGTCGCCGACCTTCAGCCCCTGCGCATGCTTGGCCAGCGCCTCGGCGAACTCGTCGCGGATGCGCTCGTGCACGAGAAACCGCGTCGGCGAGATGCACACCTGGCCGGCGTTGCGGAACTTCGCGCCGCCGGTGGTCTTGACCGCCAGCGCAACATCGGCGTCCTCGGCGACGATGACCGGCGCATGCCCGCCCAGCTCCATCGTCACGCGTTTCATGTGCTGGCCGGCCATTGCCGCCAGCTGCTTGCCCACCGGCGTGGAGCCGGTGAACGTGATCTTGCGGATCACCGGGTGCGGGATCAGGTAGCTCGAGATCTCGGCCGGCGTGCCGTAGACGAGCCCCAGCACGCCCGGCGGCATGCCGGCATCGGCGAACGCCTGGATCAGCGCAGCAGGGCCGGCGGGGGTCTCCTCGGGCGCCTTGACCAGCATCGAGCAGCCGGCCGACAGCGCCGCGCCGACCTTGCGCACGACCTGGTTGATCGGAAAGTTCCACGGCGTGAACGCCGCGACCGGACCCACCGGATCCTTCAGCACCATCTGCCGGACCGCCAGGTTGCCGCGCGGCGGCACGATGCGCCCGTAGATGCGGAAGCCCTCTTCGGCGAACCACTCGATGATGTCGGCTGCCGCCAGCGCCTCGCCCTTGGCTTCGGGCAGCGGCTTGCCCTGCTCCTGCGTCAGCAGCCGCGCGATGTCCGCCGCGCGCTCGCGCATGAACCCGGCCGCCTTGCGCATGATCTTGCTGCGGTCGGCCGCAGTCATGTCGCGCCAGGTCTCGAAACCCTTCTGCGCCGCAGCCAGCGCCTTGTCCAGATCCGGCTTGCCGGCGTGCGCGACCCGGCCGATCTCCTTGCCGGTGGCCGGATTCACGACCGGCAGCGTGCGGCCGTCGGCCGCATCCTGCCACTGGCCGTCGATGAAGAGCTGGGTGTTCGGATAAGTCATGACGAGTCTTCCTCCGGGAGGTTGCACGGGGCCGGCGAAGCGGCGAGCCCATCAGTATTGCAGAAC
>DATLGW010000560.1:0-2584 GCA_035540315.1 Burkholderiaceae bacterium
AAGTTCTTGCGCGCGACCAGGATCGACGCGCCCTTGTAGCGCGACTGGTTCAGCACGAAATCCGGGTTCAGCGGCCGGCGCGAATTGTCGGCACCGGGTTCGCCCTGATCGAGGTACCGCCACGCATCGAACAGGTTCGGACCGAAGCCGCTGCGCCCGATCGCCTTCAGGAACTGCTTCGGGATGATCGCGTCGGTATCGACGTTCGCGCGGTCTAGCGGGGCGACCAGACCGCGGTGCACGGTGAACGGTTGCATGTCGCTGTCCTCAGCCCAGCCGACGCACGTCGACGAAATGGCCGGCAATGCCGGCGGCCGCGGCCATCGCCGGGCTGACCAGGTGGGTACGGCCGCCGGTGCCCTGGCGCCCCTCGAAATTGCGGTTGGACGTCGCTGCGCAGCGCTCGCCCGGCTCGAGCCGGTCGTCGTTCATTGCCAGGCACATCGAGCAGCCCGGTTCGCGCCATTCGAAGCCCGCATCGCGGAAGATCCGGTCGAGCCCTTCGGCCTCGGCCTGCCGCTTGACCAGCCCCGACCCCGGAACGACCATCGCCAGCTTCACGTTGGCCGCGCGCTTGCGGCCGCGCACGACCGCGGCCGCCTGCCGCAGATCCTCGATCCGCGAGTTCGTGCACGAGCCGATGAACACCTTGTCGATCCGGATGTCGCTGACCGGCGTGTTCGGCTTCAGTCCCATGTAGACCAGCGCCCGTTCCATGCCCTCGCGCCGTGCCGCGTCCTTCTCGCGGTCCGGATCCGGCACGCGGTCGTCGATCGTCACCACCATCTCGGGCGACGTGCCCCAGGTCACGTGCGGCTTCAGCTGCGCCGCGTCGATTGCGACCTCGCGATCGAACTTCGCGCCGGAATCCGAGCGCAGCGAGCGCCACTGCGCGACCGCGCGATCCCAGTCGGCACCCGTCGGCGCCATCGGCCGCCCGCGCAGGTAATCGATCGTCACGTCGTCGACGGCGACCATTCCCGAGCGCGCGCCCGCCTCGATCGCCATGTTGCAGACGGTCATCCGCCCTTCCATCGACAGCGCGCGGATCGTCGACCCGCCGAACTCGATCGCATGGCCGGTGCCCCCGGCAGTGCCGATCCGGCCGATCACGGCCAGCACGATGTCCTTCGCCGTGACGCCGCGCGGCAGCTGCCCGTCGACGCGCACCAGCATGTTCTTCATCTTCTTGGTCGGCAGGCACTGCGTGGCCAGCACCAGCTCGACCTCCGAGGTCCCGATTCCGAACGCGAGGCAGCCGAATGCCCCGTGCGTGCTCGTATGCGAATCGCCGCAGACGACCGTCATGCCGGGCAGCGTCGCCCCCTGCTCGGGACCGATCACGTGCACGATGCCTTGGCGGCCGTCGCGAATGTCGAAATAAGTGATCCCGAATTCGCGCGCATTGTGATCGAGCGTCTCGACCTGCAGCCGCGAGATCGGGTCGCGAATCCCATGCGAGCGGTCGGTGGTCGGCACGTTGTGGTCGACCACCGCGAGGTTCGCCGACACCCGCCACGGCTTGCGCCCGGCCAGCTTCAGTCCTTCGAACGCCTGGGGGCTGGTGACCTCGTGAACGAGATGGCGATCGATGTACAGCAGCGTGGTGCCGTCGTCTTCCTGGTGGACGACGTGCGACTCCCACAACTTGTCGTAGAGCGTACGGGGTGACATGACGCGGCGAGGCCTTCGGAGTAGCCCCCGATTATGCCATCGGCCGCGGTCGAGCCGCCCGCCCGGCGGCAGTGACTGACCGCGTGCGGGGCCGACTCCGCGCGAGTCAGCGCTTGGCCTGCTGGTACAGCGGCATCACCCGCGCGGCATACGCCTCGAGGTCGCGAAGCCGGTTCTCCGGCGATGGGTGCGTACTCAGCCACTCGGGCCCGGCCGCGCCGCCCGCCTTGTGCATCTTCTGCCAGAGCGTGACGGCCGCGCGCGGATCGAAGCCGGCGCGCGCCGCGATCTCGACGCCGATCCGGTCGGCCTCGACTTCCTGCGTGCGGCTGTTCGGCATCAGCACGCCATACTGGAACGCCATGTTCGCAAGCCCTTCGCCGACCTGCCCCACGCCCAGCACCGCCGCGCCGATGCCGACCGCCATCTGGCCTGCGACCTGCCGCGACGCGCGTTCCCGCGCATGCTCGCGCAGCGCGTGCGCCATCTCGTGGCCGAGCACCGCGGCCAACTCGTCGTCGGACAGACCCAGCCGCGTGATCAATCCGCTGTAGACCGCCATCTTGCCGCCCGGCATCACCCATGCGTTGACCTGATCCGAGCGGATCACGTTCGCCTCCCACTTCCAACCCGGCGCATCCGGCCGGAACGCGGCGGTGTGAGGAACCAGCCGCTGCACGATCCCGCGCACCCGGTTCGTCAGCGCCGGATCGGCATTGAGGGCGCCCCGTTGCTGCTCCTTCGTGAGCACCTCGCGATACGCGAGCTCGGCGCCCTTGCGCAGCTCCTCCTCGGACACCAGCATCCGCTGCTCGCGATCGACGCCGACGACCCCCGGCTGGGTCGTCTGAACCGTCTCGCAAGACAGCGACACCGTGGCGACGGCGATCAGCAGCAGGCGCTGGATCCA
>DATLGW010000561.1:0-7684 GCA_035540315.1 Burkholderiaceae bacterium
GGGTCAGCACGTGCTCGATCCGATGGCCGGCGTCGATCAGCGCCGCCAGCGCGCGCTCGGCGAACTCGGGGGTCCCGGCGAAAACGAGCTTCATCGGACGGGCCGCTCGATCGAACGCATCGGAGGACGCGCGGCGGGACAGCGAGCGGCGCCGGCGTTGCCGGTCAGGCCGCCTCGCGGTCGAGCTTGAGCATCTTGCTGCGGATGCGGCTTTGCTTCAGGCGCGACAGGTACTGCACGAAAACCTTGCCGTTCAGGTGATCGATCTCGTGCTGGACGCACACCGCCAGCAGCCCGTCGGCTTCGATCGTGAACGGCTCGCCGCGCTCGTTCAGCGCACGCACCGTCACGCGCTCGGGGCGCTCGACCTCCTCGTAGATCCCGGGCACCGACAGGCAACCTTCGTCGTAGGCCTTGCGTTCGTCGCTCGTGACGACGATCTCCGGATTGATGAAGACCTGCAGCCGATCCTTCGCATCCGAAACGTCGATCACGATCACCCGTTCGTGCACGTCGACCTGGGTGGCGGCCAGCCCGACGCCGGGGGCGGCGTACATCGTCTCGGCCATGTCGCGGACCAGCTGGCGGATCCGGTCGTCGACGGCAGCGACCGGGCGCGCGACCTTGAACAGGCGCGAATCGGGGTAACGAAGGATGTCAAGTACGGCCATCGGACGATATCTGCCGTTTAGGCAACGCGGCGCCCACTCTGCTTGCAGGATCAAACGACTATCGGCAAGATCTGCGGGCGTTTCTGAGGAATTTCAATGGCAAATTTTACCACGTGGGTGCTCGGTTGCGCGCTGGCGCTCGCCACGATGCCGGGGGCGTTCGCGCAGCCGTCGGCGCGCCCGCTGGAGCTTGCCCCCGACGCGCCGGACCGGCACGTGGTGGTCAAGGGCGACACCCTGTGGGACATCTCGGCGAAGTTTCTCCGTTCGCCGTGGCGCTGGCCCGAGATCTGGCAGCTCAACCGCGAGCAGATCCGCAACCCGCACCTGATCTATCCCGGCGACATCGTCTACCTCGATCATAGCGGCGGCGCGCCCCGGCTGCGGCTGGGCCGCGAGGTCGGGGGCAGCGGCAGCGGCGCCGGCGGCGCCGACCCCCGCGCCGGACGCGATTACGCGGCCGGCACCCTCGGGCGCACCCGCGCCGAACCGCTGATGCGCGCCACGCCGCTCGATCGGGCGCCGATTCCCACCGTCAGCTCGGCCGACATCGGCGCGTTCCTGAACCGGCCGCTGATCGTCGAGCCCGACGGGCTCGCGAAGAATCCCCGCATCGTCGCGACGCAGGAAGGCCGCGTCTACCTCGGCCCGGGCGACACCGCGTACGTGCGCGGCATCCAGGACGACGGCATCGTCGACTGGCACATCTATCGCGCGACCCGGCCGCTGCTCGATCCCGACACGCGCAAGCCGATCGCGCACGAAGCGTTGTTCGTCGGCTCGGCGCAGCTGGTTCGCAACGGCGATCCGGCGACGATCCGCATCGTCGGCGCCGCCGAGGAAATCGGCGAAGGCGACCGGCTGATCCCGGCCGAGCGCGGGCGCGTGCTGCATTTCGTGCCCCGCGCGCCCGATGCGTCGGTGCAAGGCCGCATCGTCGCGGTCTACCGCGGCGTCAGCCAGGTCGGCCGCAACAACGTCGTCGCGCTGAACGTCGGGCGCAAGCACGGGCTGGACGTCGGCCACGTGCTGGCCGTGCAGGCGAACCTGCGCAAGGTCGTCGACCGCGAGACCCGCGACCAGATCCAGCTGCCGCTCGAGAGCGTCGGAACGCTGCTGGTGTTCCGCGTGTTCGACCAGATCGCCTACGGGCTGGTGATGGAAGCGTCGCGCTCGCTGTCGGTCGGCGACGCGGTCGCCAATCCCTGACGCAACGCCCGCCGGGATTCGCTGTCGCGGCGCTGCCGCTGCGATCCGCTCGCGCCGCAGGCTTCCGATGCCGCTGTCCGACTGCGAGCGCGACGAGCTGGCCGCATTGCTGCGGTTGGCTCACACCGACGGCATCGGCCCGATCCGCTCCCGGGCGCTGCGCGAGCGGTTCGGCTGCGCGACCCGCGCCGCGGCTGCGCCCAGGGCCGAACTCGCCGGCCTGATCGGTGCCGGATTGGCCGATGCGCTGCTGCGGCCGGACCCCCGGCGCGATCGCGCGGTCGAGCAAGCGCTCGACTGGGCCCGGCATCCCGACCACCACCTGCTGCCGCTTGCCGATCCGCATTATCCGTCGGCGCTCGCGCAGGCGCCCGATGCGCCGCCGCTGCTGTACCTGATCGGGGATCCGGCGGCGCTGGCGCAGCGAACTCTGGCGATCGTGGGCGCACGCAACGCGAGCGCAGGCGGCGTCGAACATGCGCAGGCGTTTGCGCGCGCGCTCGCCGCCATCGGCTGGACGATCGTCAGCGGGCTCGCCCGCGGCATCGACGCCGCAGCGCACCAGGGAGCGCTGGCCGCCGGCGGCGTCACGGTCGCAGTGATGGGCACCGGCGCCGACCGCATCTACCCGTCGCGGCACGCGCCGCTTGCGCAGCGAATCGTCGCCGACGGCGGCGCACTGCTGACGGAGCTGCCGCTGGGGACCGCGCCGGAACGGCGCAATTTCCCGTGCCGCAACCGTCTGATCGCCGGGCTCAGCGAAGGGGTGCTGGTGGTCGAGGCGGCAATCCACAGCGGCTCGATGAGCACCGTCGAGCACGCGCTCGATTACGGCCGAGAGGTCTTTGCGATTCCGGGATCGATCGATTCGCCGCTGGCGCGCGGCTGCAACCGGCTCATCAAGCAAGGCGCCAAGCTGGTCGACGGCATCGACGACCTGCTCGACGAGCTGTGCGGCGCGGCGTCAGGCGGCGCAAGCCCGCACCGACGATCCGGCAGCGACGCCGCCCGGGCCGACTGCGGCGCTGCCGCGGCGCTGCAGCCCGATCCGGCGCTGCTGCGTGCGGTCGGCTTCGATCCGGTGCTGCCGGAGACGCTGGCGCAGCGGCTGCAGATCGGTATCGGCGAAGTGGCCGCTCGCCTGCTCGATCTGGAGCTTTCGGGTTGGGTCGAGCGGATGAGCGACGGCCGGATCGTGCGCCGTACCCGCGCTCGCGACGCCCGCAGCCCCGCCACTTAACTTGCATGGGAATCCGGGCGGCTCGTATGATGGGCGCCCTTTCAAACCGGGAAGCCCGGTCGAGTTCCAATGGGAAAAGCCCTGATCATCGCCGAGAAGCCCTCCGTCGCCGCCGACATCGCGCGCGCGCTGGGTGGCTTCACCAAGCAGGGCGACTATTACGAGAGCGACGACTACGTGCTGTCGTCGGCCGTCGGCCACCTGGTCGAGATCGCCGCGCCCGAGGAGTTCGAGGTCAAGCGGGGCAAGTGGTCGTTCAACCACCTGCCGGTGATCCCGCCGCGGTTCGACGTGCGGCCGATCGAGCGTTCGGCCGACCGGCTGCGGCTGCTGACGAAGCTGCTCAAGCGCAAGGACGTCGATGCGCTGATCAACGCCTGCGACGCCGGCCGGGAAGGCGAGCTGATCTTCCGCCTGATCGTCCAGCACGCGAAGGCCAAGCAGCCGGTGCGCCGGCTGTGGCTGCAGTCGATGACGCCGGAGGCGATCCGCGACGGGTTCGCGCGGCTGCGCGAGGACCGGCAGATGCGGCCGCTGGCCGACGCCGCGCGCTGCCGCTCGGAGGCCGACTGGCTGGTCGGCATCAACGGCACCCGAGCGATGACCGCGTTCAATTCGCGCGAAGGCGGCTTCTTCCTGACCACCGTCGGCCGGGTGCAGACGCCGACGCTGGCGATCGTCGTCGAGCGCGAGGAGCGGATCCGCCGGTTCGTGCCGCGCGATTACTTCGAGGTGCGCGCCACGTTCGGGGCCGAAGCCGGCACCTATGAAGGCCGCTGGTTCGACCCGGCGTTCAAGAAGAACGAGCAGGATCCGGAGCTGCGCGCCGAGCGGCTGTGGGACCGGGCGGCCGCCGACGCGATCGTCGACGCCTGCCGCGGCAAGCACGGCACCGTCACCGAGGAATCCAAGCCGTCGACGCAGCTGTCGCCGGCGCTGTTCGATCTGACCAGCCTGCAGCGCGAGGCGAACGGCCGCTTCGGCTTCTCGGCCAAGGCGACGCTGTCGCTCGCACAGGCGCTGTACGAGAAGCACAAGGTGCTGACGTACCCGCGCACCGACTCGCGCGCGCTGCCGGAGGACTACCTCGGCACGGTCCGCGACACGGTGTCGATGCTGCGCAAGCTTCCGGCGTACAAGCCGTTCGCCGAGAAAATCGTCAAATCCGAGTGGGTCCGGCCCAACAAGCGCGTGTTCGACAACGCGAAGGTCTCGGATCACTTCGCGATCATTCCGACGCAGCAGCCGCCGAAGGCGCTGTCGGACGCAGAGCAGAAGATCTACGACCTGGTGGTCAAGCGGTTCCTCGCGGTGTTCTTCCCTGCGGCCGAATACCTGGTCACGACGCGGATCACGGTCGTCGAGCCGCATTCGTTCAAGACCGAGGGCCGCGTGCTCGTCAATCCGGGATGGCTCGCGATCTACGGCAAGGAAGCCGCCGATCCGAACGCAGCGCCGGGCGAAGCGGCCGGCGCCGCCGCGACGCTGGTCCCGGTGCAGCCGAACGAGCGGGTGCTGACCGAGGCGATCGAGGCGCTGGCGCTCGCGACGCGGCCGCCGGCGCGCTACACCGAAGCCACGCTGCTGTCGGCGATGGAAGGCGCCGGCAAGCTGGTCGATGACGAGGAGCTCAAGCAGGCGATGGCCGGCAAGGGGCTGGGCACGCCGGCGACCCGCTCGGCAATCATCGAAGGGCTGATCAGCGAGAACTATTTGGTGCGGGAGGGGCGCGAGCTGATTCCGACCGCCAAGGCGTTCCAGCTGCTGACGCTGCTGCGCGGGCTCGGGGTGTCGGAACTGACGATGCCCGAGCTGACCGGCGAATGGGAGTACAAGCTGTCGCAGATGGAGCACGGACAGCTGCCGCGCGAGGAGTTCATGCAGCAGATCGCCGAGATGACTCGGCACATCGTCGAGCGCGCGAAGAACTATGGGCTGACCGAGGTTCCGGGCGACTATGCGACGCTGTCGACGCCGTGCCCGAACTGCGGCGGCCTGATCCAGGAGAACTACAAGCGCTTCGCGTGCACGCGCTGCGATTTCTCGCTGGCGAAGTCGCCCGGCGGTCGGCTGTTCGAGATCGACGAGGTCGAGCAATTGCTGCGCGAGCGGCGGATCGGACCGCTGCAGGGATTCCGCAGCAAGCAGGGGCGTCCGTTCGCGGCGATCCTGAAGCTCACGCCCGAGCACAAGCTGGAGTTCGATTTCGGCCAGGGCGGCGCCGACGGCGGCGACTCGGGCGAGCCGGTCGACTTCTCGGAGCAGGAGCCGGTCGGCCCGTGCCCGAAGTGCGGCGCGAACGTCTATCAGCACGGCATGAGCTACGTGTGCGAGCGTTCGGTCGGCCCCGACAAGCAATGCGACTTCCGCACCGCGCAGGTGATCCTGCAGCAGCCGATCGAGCGCGAACAGATCTCCAAGCTGCTGTCGCCGCACGGCCGTACCGACCTGCTGCAGGGCTTCGTGTCGGCGCGCACGCGCCGCAAGTTCAAGGCGTACCTGGTGCGGCAGCCCGACGGCAAGATCGGGTTCGAGTTCGAGCCGCGCCCGCCGCGCACCGGCCGCGGCGCCAAGGACGCGGCCAACGATGCGGCCGCGCAGACGCAGGGCGAGGCCGACGCGCCGCGACGCGCGGCCCGGGCGCGGGGTCGCTGAGCCACTGGCCGACGCGGCCGTGCGCCGCGCATCGCGCGCGAAGCCACGTTCGGCGGATGCTGCGTATACCGATGCGGCGGCTTGACCGTTAACCTTCGCAAATGGCCGACGCTGCGCTTGCGACCCGACCCTTCGCCGCCGGCGGCGGCTGGCCCGGACTCGACACCGACGAGCCGCTGGTCGAAGCCGACTGGGTGTTCGGCTACGGCTCGCTGATCTGGGATCCCGGGTTCGAGGCCGAAGAGGCGCTGCTCGGGCGGCTGCACGGCTATCACCGCGCGTTCTGCATCCGTTCGACCCGCTACCGCGGCACGCCCGAGTCGCCGGGCGTCGTGCTCGGGCTCGACCGCGGCGGGTCGTGCACCGGAATGGCGTTCCGGTTGCCGGCGGCGACGCGCCGGCAGACGATCCGCATGCTGTACGAGCGCGAAATGCCGAACCGCGTCTACGTGCCCAAGCGGCTGGCGGTGACGCTGGTCGACGGCCGCGACGTGCAGGCGCTCGCGTTCGTCGCGAACCGCGCCAGCCATGCGTACGAGCGGCTCAGCGACGACGAGATCCTGCGGCGGCTGAACGGCTGCTGCGGTCTGCGCGGCGAGAACCGCGATTACGCAATCAACACCTGGCGCGCGCTGACCGGTCACGGCGTGTTCTGCCAGCATCTGGGCCGCATCGCGCAGCGACTGCTTCAGCCCGGGGGCTGACCGCAGCGCAAAGGTCTTCTCGCGGCATCCGGCGCTCGACGAGCCGGTCGCTGCCGATTGATTCAGATCAAGCGAACGCGCGCGCAGGACGTCGCGGTGCCGCGACCGCTGCCTAGAATGGGCATCGCTCTTCGAGCCGCTGCCGAACCTCCTTCTCCGACGACGATGAATCGAACGCGCGTGCTGGTGGTCGCCGCGGTGATCGTCACCGCGGCCGCCGCATCCTGGGGCTGGCTGCGGCCGCGCCCGGTCGAGCTGGTTGCCGCGCTCGGCGGCCCGCTGCAGCAGACGCTGATTTTCTCGGGCCGGGTCGCGACGCCGCAGCGGGTCGATCTCGGGGCGACCATCACCGGCCGCGTCGCCGCCGTCCAGGTGCGAGAGGGCGTTCACGTCGTCGCGGGCCAACCGCTGGTCGAGCTCGAAGCGGACGAGGCAGGCGCCGCGCACGCGCAGGCGCAGGCGGCGCTGCAGCTGGCGAACGAGCAGCTGGCCGCGCAGCAGCGCATCGCGATGCCGTCGTCGCAGGCGGCGCTCGCGCAGGCGCAGGCGAACCTGGACGCCGCAGTGCGCGATCGGCAGCGGACTCAGCAGCTGTTCGACACCGGCTATGTGTCTGCGGCGCGGCTCGACGAGTCGCATCGTGCGGTCGACGTCGCTCGAGCGCAGCAGCAGGTCGCGCAGATCGCCGCGCAGGCGCAGCGCGCGGGCGGCAACGAATCGGTGCAGGCGCTGCTGCGGGTCCGGCAGGCGCAGGCGTCGCTGGTCGCGGCGCAGGCCCGGCTCGCGCAGACGGTGATCGCGGCGCCGGCTGCCGGACTGATCGTGCAGCGCGACGTCGAGCCGGGGCAGATCGTGCAGCCGGGCCGCGCGCTGCTGAAGCTCGCGGCCGACGGGCCGACGCAGCTCGTTGCGCAAGCCGACGAGAAGTTCCTGTCGCTGCTCGCGCCGGGCCAGACGGCGCGGGTCGTCGCCGATGCGTTCGCATCGGATCCGTTCGAGGCGCAGCTGGCGTCGATTGCGCCGGCAGTCGATCCGCAGCGGGGCACGGTCGAAGTCAAGCTGATCGCGAAGTCGCCGCCGCCGTTCCTGCGCGAGGACATGACGCTGTCGCTCGAGGTCGAAGTCGCGCGCAAGGACGACGCGGTCACGCTGCCGGCGTCGGCCGTACTGGGCGCCGGGCAGCACGCGCGCGTGCTGCCCGGCGC
>DATLGW010000562.1:0-8386 GCA_035540315.1 Burkholderiaceae bacterium
GACGTTGACCGTGATGCCGGTCGGGCCGAGCTCGAGCGCCCACGTCCGAGCGAGTCCGCTGATCCCCGCCTTCGTTGCCGAGTACGCGGTGCGCGTCGCCAGCCCGAGCGCCGCGCGCGACCCGACCAGTACGATGCGGCCGAAGCGCGCGGCGGTCATCGCGGGCAGCGCAGCCTGCACGAGGATCAGCGCGGCCGACAGATGGATGTCGGTCAGCGCATGCAGGTCCTCGACCTTGACGTCGGGGAGCAGCGCCGGGCGCATCACGCCGGCGTTGTGGACGACGGTGGTCACGCGAAAGCGGCCGCAGACGTCGGCCGCGGCCGCGCGCGTGGCCTCGACGTCGGCCAGGTCGACCGACACCGAGTGCAGCCGCGGATCCGCGATGTCGATGTCGCGCCGCGACAGCGACACGACCTCGTAGCCGGCCTGCAGCAGATGTTCGCAGATCGAGCGGCCGATGCCCACCGAGCCGCCGGTCACGATCGCTGCCGGCGGCTCGCGCTGCGGGCTGGGCTGATTCACGTCATCCGCGGCCCGCGGGCCGGTATCGCGCACGTCGGCGGGCATGTCAGGCCTGTCGTTTCTTCAGGTGACGGGTATCGACGCAGCGGTCGGTGCCCGGCAGCGTCGCCGCGAGCTCCTTCAGCTGGCCGCGCTGGATCTTCTGCGTGCTCGTCAGCGGCAGCTGCTCGACGAATGCGACCCAGCCCGGCGCCTTGAAGTACGCGAGCTGCTCCAGGCAGTAAGCCACGATCGCCGTCGCGGTCTCGGCGCGGCCGCGCGCATCGGCGACCGCCGCCGCATCGGCGGCGACCACGCAGGCGAGCACTTCGTCGCCGCGCACCGGATCGGGCGTGGCCGCGACCGCGACTTCGCGCACCGCCGGATGGCGGCGCAGCACCGATTCGACCTCGACCGCGGCGATGTTCTCGCCGCTGCGCCGAATCACGTTCTTCTTGCGGTCGATGAAGTACAGGTAGCCGTCGGCGTCGCGGCGGACGATGTCGCCGGTGTGGAACCAGCCGCCGGCCCACGCGTCGCCGGTCGCTGCCGGATCCTTCAGGTATTCGCGAAAGAACCCGCGCCGCGGCGCGTCGCCGGCCGCGCGCACCCACAGCTCGCCCGGCGCATCGGCGCCGACGTCGTTGCCGTCGTCGCCGACGATCCGCACCTGCACCGACGCCTCGGGCCGGCCGAAACATGCGGTGCCGACGTGCCGCGGCTCGCGGTTCGCGATCACGACCGCGCCGGCTCCGGTCTCGGTCATTGCCCACGCCTCGAGCAGCGGAAAGCCGAAACGCTGCTCGAACGCCGCGTGGATCCGCCGGTCGACGCCGGCACCGAAGCCGAAGCGCACCCGGTGCGCGCGGTCGCGCGCGTCGGGCGGCTGGCTCATCAGCATCGGCGGCATCACGCCGAGGTAGTGGACGATCGTCGCGCCGCTTTCGCGCACGCTGTCCCACCAGCTTCGCGGATGGAACCGGTCGAGCGGAATCACGCAGCCGCCGGTGCGGATCATCGCCATCGTCGAATACGCCATCGCGTTCATGTGCACCATCGGCAGCGGCGTGATCAGCCGCTCCTCGCGCTCGCGCAGCGTGCACAGCCCGCCGATCGTCGCGTACCAGTCTGCGGCGAGCAGGTAGTACGCGTTCGGCAGCACGCAGCCCTTCGGGCGTCCGGTGGTGCCCGACGTGTACAGCAGCGCACACTCGGTGTCGGCGTCGGGCGCGCCGGCGATCGGCGCCGCGCGGTGCGGCGCCGGCAGCGGCGCGCGCACGCATTCGACCGATCCGTCGATGGCCGCGATCACCGGCAGATCGCGGCCGACACGCGCGGCGGCCGCCTCGACGTCGCGCACCCGCGACGGCCAGACGATCGCCGCGTCGATCTCGCTGTGCCCGATCAGGTAGTCGAGCTCGGCCGCCCGCATCTCGGCGCTGATCGGCACGACCGACACGCCCAGCGCGTTCAGCGCGATCCACGCGCCGAAGAATGCCGGCCGGTTCTCGAGCAGCAGCCCGGCGCGATGGCCGTGGCCCCAGCCGGCCGCGGCGAATGCGTCGCGCATCCGCCCGATCGCCGCCCGCGCATCGCCGTAGCGCGTGTCGCCGGGGACGATCGAATAGTTGCGCGCGGTCTCCGGCAGCACGTGCAGGAACGGCGCCTCCGGGCTCGCGGCCGCGGTGCGCTCGAAGCAGCGGTGGACGGTTCCGCAGTCGATCGCGTTCACAGGAACAGCTGGATCGACGGCAGCGCCGCGTCGCAGTTCAGGATGTCGATGCGCTTCAGGCGCATCCGCAGCGCGCCGTCGATGCGCGCCAGCGTGTGCGACGCGACCGCGGCATAGACTTGCTGCTCGTCGCCGCGCGTCTCGACGTAGATGAACGGCGTGCGCAGCCGGAACTCGCCGCGCTCGGCATCGTGGCTTTCGACCTCGGGCTGCTGCAGCACGTGCTGGCAGCGCACCTCCGGGTGCAGCGAGTACGAGCGCGGATTCCGATAGCGTTCGATGCGCAGCTTCAGCAGCAGCTTGTCCTCGTACATCAGCGACGCGTGGTTCAGCGGATCCTGCTGTCCGCGCGCCAGCGGCACCCAGTAGTGGCCGTCGTCGGTGAACAGCTCGTACCACTCGTCGAAGCGCTTGTCGTCGAGCAGACGCGTCTCGCGGTAGACGAAGCGGATCAGCTCCTGCTCGTTCATGAGGCCACCTGCGGATCGACGCTGGCGACCGAGGTCGGTGCGGAAAATGCCGCGCCCGATCGTGCCGTGCCGGACGCATCGCCGCGCGCCGCTGCAGGCGGGCCCGCGACCTGCGCGGCGCGCATGCCGTCGGTCAGGTAGCGGGCCCACGCGCGGAACTGGTTGCGCATCGAGATCTCGCTGGTGCCGTTGACCGACAGGTCCTTCTGGCCGATCTCGGCCGGATCGAAGTTGCGGTGCAGGCTGACCCAGTCGTTGGCGGCGGCATGCAGCCCCTGCTGGATCGCCGCATACGCATGATGGTCGTCGTGCCCGACGACGGACATCGGCGAATTGATCAGCCGCGAATAGTTCAGCGTGCGCTGCAGCAGCTTGTCCGGCGCGCCCTTCAGCCGGAACGTCCACGATTCGATCAGCGTGCGGTCCGGCCCGAGCGGGCGCGCGACGCGGATCGCCTGGATCGCGCCCTTGATCGTCAGGCTCGGGTAATAGACGGTGTTGTGCCGGTTCGTCGACAGGATCTTGCGCGCGCGCTCCTCGCCGTAGGCGCGCACCATTGCCTGGTCGTACTCGGGCACCGGCGAATACGCCGAGTGGATCGAGAAGTTCACGCCGGTGTAGCTGTGCCCGTTGTCGAACACCCGCACGCCCATGTCGTCGAAGAACTTGTAGTCCGACGCGAACGGCACGAACTGCTCGATCGCCATCGGCTTGGGCGCATCGGCCGGCTGGCCTTCCCAGAGCCGCTTCGCGGTGCCGGCCGACGATTCGTGCGCGACCATCGGATGCATCGTGTCGTTCAGGTTCTCGACGAACATCTTCCAGTTGCAGAAATGCAGGTACCGGAGCACCCCGCCGGCGACCTCGAGCTCGCCTTCCGGCGAACGGTCCGCCATGTTGTCGATCGACGACAGCGACTCGCCGAAGTAGTCGTGGAAATCGGGGCCGTCGTCGGACAGCCGCACGAACACGAAGCCGCGGTGGATCGCGACGTTGCGCAGCGCAGTCATCCCTTTGGAGGCCGGACATTCGTGCAGCCGCGTGCCCTCGTAGCCCGAGCGCAGCGGAATCGACAGCAGCGACCCGTCGAGCCGGTACTGCCATGCGTGGTACGGGCAGCGGAAGTACTTGCCGGCATTGCCGTGGACATCGGACACCAGCTGCGCGCCCTTGTGCGCGCACCGGTTCAGCAGCACCCGAACGCTGCCGTCGGTGTGCCGCACCATCAGCAGCGGCTGGTTCGCGACCCGCAGCGTGTAGTAGTCGCCGACGTTCGGCACCTGGCTGTCGTGGCCGACGTAGATCCAGGTCCGGGTCCACAGGTGCTCCATCTCCAGGTCGAAGATCTCCTGGTCCAGGTAGACGTCGCGGTGCACCTGGTCGGGCTGCACCAGCGCTGCGACGGCATCGGGATCGTCGCGATATCGGCTTCGCCGCACTGACATCGGATCGGCTCCTAAGGAGTGGTCGGTTCGGTCATACGCGGCTCGGTCGCGGGCGCGGGCGCGCGCGCTGCGCGCATCGCCGCGAGCGCCTGCTCGAGCTGCGCGCCCGTCTCGTCGGCCAGCGCCGCCTCGCGCAGCGCGCGCAGCTGCTGCGCCGCCTGCGGATCGCCGTCGAGCGTCTCGAGCGCGGCCATCAGCCGCTCGAAGTTGCGCCAGCCGCGCGCATGGGTGTCGCTGTAGCCCTTGACCAGCCGCTGGCACGATGCGATTTCGGTGGCGAGCGCCGGATCGCGCGCCGCGGTCGCCGCAATCTTCGCCAGCCATTCGTCGATCCGCTGCTGCTCGACCTGAAAACGCAGCGTCGCGCGCCGCATCCGCCGCAGCGACGCGACGAAGTACAGCAGCGCAAAGCCCGACAGCGAGCTGGTGCGCACGGTGCGGCCGCGGGCGGCGACGCGCTCGACCAGCCGGCGCGGCCATCCGCTCGCGAGCAGCCACCGGCCGAGCGACGCGGGCAGCGTATCGGCGATCTCGTCCAGCCGCGGGTGCAGGTACTCGCTGATCTGCAGCAGCTGCGCATCGCGCAGCCGCACCTCGCGGCGCACGCGATCGAAGCGCGACGCCCGCGTCTTCAGATCCGCGACGCGGATCGTGTCCTCGTACGACATCCACAGCGCCAGGTGGCGCGCGGTCTCGGCCAGCACGGCCGAACCGCCGCCGCCGTGGCGCGTTTCGGCATCGCGGATCGGCCGCAGGCGGTCCAGGTATTCGGCCGCGTAGTCGACGTCCTGGTAGTCGGCCAGCCGCGCGACGCCTGCGCGCAGGATCGGCGCGACCGGCGCCGGGAATTCCGCATCGATGCGGCGTGCGAGCGACTCGAGCCGCGGCCCGAGCGCCGGCAACGAAGGCTGCGGCGTTCCGCCGCCCGCGCCGGCCGCGGTGCCGGTCGCCGTCGCCGGCACGCCCGGCGCGACGCCGTCCTCGGCGACCGCGCCCGGCTGCGAGGCAACGGCGCCGCTCGCGCTCGCCGCCGCCGCCGTGAGGCCGTCGGCGAATGCGCGCAGGCTCGCGGCCACGCCGATCCCGCCGCGGCGCACCGCCTCCTCGAACTGCTCGCGCGAGAACGGCAACCGGCCGCTGCCGGCGACCGCGCCGAACAGCGCCGCGCTGATCACGCTGCCGCAGCGCTCGGCGACCTGCGCGAAATCGGCGAGCACGATCTGCCGCGCCGCCGCGCGGCAGCCGTCGAGCAGGCGCTCGCTGTCGACGCGTCCATCGGCCATCGCGATCTTCTCGGCGATCGCATACACGCGGTGCGTCGACGCGACCAGCGTCGTCCGGTCGGGCGTGACCAGCCCGCGCTGCAGCGCGCGGCCGGCCTCCATCAGCTCGGACGCGACGACCAGATCGACCTCGCCCGGCGTCGGCATCAGCGCGAGCACCGGATCGGCACCAGCCTGCTCGGCCGCGGCGCGCGGAAACATCTCGACGTAGTAGATCGTCGCGCCGGTGCGCTGCGCGACCCCGGGGACCGACGTCGCCTGGGCCAGATATCCGTTGTGCTCGGCCAGGTCGACCAGCCAGTCCGACAGCACGCCGCCGCCCTCGCCGCCCATCGCCAGGATCGCGATCGTGATCGCGCGCGGCGCAGCTTGCGTCGCCGGCGGATCGGATCGCGACGGCCGCGCCACGGGAATCGCTTCCATCTTCCGCGCGCCCTTAGGCCGACAGCCCGGCGAGCCGGCGCTCGATCCGCGCCTGCAGCCAGCCGATTACCGCGGCGCGCACGCGACCGACCCAGCGATCCCACCGGGTCGGGTTGTTGACGATGCTCGCCTTGTAGAACGACGGGCACAGCACCGCCGCATGCGCGACCTCGCCGCACAACCCGCAGCCGACGCAGCTGTCGATCACCGATGCGACCGGGTCGCGCCGCAGCGGATCCGGGTTCGGCTTGACGGTCAGGGACGGGCAGCCGGACAGCCGGATGCACGAGTGATCGCCGGTGCAGGTGTCGGAGTCGACGCCGAAGCGGTCGCGCACGACGCGCTCGCCGGCGGCGACACGCTTCGCCGCGAGCGGCCGCTCGCGCCGCTGCCGGTTCAGCATGCACTCGCTTTGCGCGACGATCACCTTCGGTCCGCGCTCGGGCGTCGTCAGCGCCTGCTTGAGTGCGTCGCGCATCTGCGCGACGCTGTAGGTGTTCGTGATCGTCTTGACCCACTTCACGCCGACACCGCGAACTGCCGTCTCGATCGGATGGTTGGTGTCGCGGATCGGGCTCGCCGCCTTCGACGACGGCACGTCCTGGCCGCCGGTCGCGGCCGAGTAGCCGTTGTCGACGACGACCAGCACGTTGTCGGTCTGGTTGAAAACCGCGTTGCCCACGCCGCTGGTCAGACCGTTGTGCCAGAAGCCGCCGTCACCCATCATGCTGATCGTGCGCTTCTTCGTCTCGCGCGTGTTCAGTGCCGCCGCACCCGCCCAACCCAGGCCGTAGCCCATCGTCGTCGCGCCGATGTTGAACGGCGGCAGGATCGAGAACAGGTGGCAGCCGATGTCGCAGCTGACGTGGTGCGGACCGAGCTCGCGCTCGACCAGCTTCATCGCCGCGAAGATCGGGCGCTCCGGGCAGCCGGTGCAGAAACCGGGCGGGCGCGGACGTACCTCGCGCTCGGCCGCCTGCACCGCGGGCGGCTTGGGCGCGGCGTCGCGCGCGGCCGCCGGCAGCTCGCGACCCGCGAGCAGCGCGGGCGCGTAGCGCTCGATGAAGCGAGCGATGCCGCGCAGCACGACCGCATTCGTGTATTCGCCCGCCATCGGCAGCACGTCCTTGCCGTGCACGCGGGTCTGCAGGTCGGCGCGCCGAAGGATCGTGTTCAGGTTCTGCTCGAGGAAGTCCGGCTGGCCCTCCTCGATCATCAGCACGCCGCGCTTGCCGGCGCAGAACCGCCTGACCTCGTCGTCGACCAGCGGATACGTGACGTTGAGCACGTACAGCGGCACGCGCACGTTGCCGAACGGATCCGACAGCCCGAGCAGCTCGAGCGCGCGCACGGCCGCGTTGTACAGCCCGCCCTGCACGATGATGCCGAAATCCTGCGTACCGTCGCCGAACAGCTCGTTCAGCGCATGCTGCTCGATGAACTTCACCGCTGCCGGCCAGCGCTCGCCGACCTTCTCCTGCTCGTGCAGGTAGGTCGCGGGCGGCAGCGCGATCCGGTTGACGTCGCGCCGCGGATTCTCGATCGCATCGGCGAGCGAGAACGACCCGCGCCGGTTGTCCTTCGTGACGAAGCTGCCGTGCACGTGGCAGGCGCGGATCCGCAGCTCGAGCATCACCGGCGTGCGGCTCGCCTCGGACAGCTCGAACCCCTTCTCGACCATCCGCACGATGCTCGGCAGGTTCGGGCGCGGATCGAGCAGCCAGACCTGCGACTTCATCGCGAACGCGTGCGAGCGCTCCTGCATGATGCTCGAGCCCTCGCCGTAGTCCTCGCCGACGATCAGCAGCGCGCCGCCGGTCACGCCGCCGGACGCGAGGTTCGCGATCGCATCGGACGCGACGTTGGTGCCGACCGTCGACTTGAACGTCACCGCGCCGCGCAGCGGATAGTTGACCGATGCCGCCAGCGTGGCGGCCGCGGTGGCCTCCGACGCGCTGTGCTCGAAGCGCACGCCGAGCTCCTCGAGGATCTCGTTTGCGTCGGTCAGCACGTCCATCAGGTGCGAGATCGGCGCGCCCTGATAGCCGGCGACGTACGACACGCCCGACTGCAGCAGCGCCTTCGTGACCGCGAGGATGCCTTCGCCGCGGAACTCCTCGCCGGCGCCCAGCCGCAGCTGCTGCACCTCTTTCTTGAACGACCGTTCGGCCATCGTCGGATACCTTCGCCGGCCCGGTTGCCAGCTTGATCAATCCAGGTTCCAGATCACCTGAATTGTTGAAAAATCATGTAATATCATTTGAATTCCAAAGCCGGTCGCTGTCAAGCCGTTCGCATGTCCAGACCCCGCGCACAGGCAGGTGCGCAGCGCGCCGGCGCCCCCGGGCGCAGCGCTGCGGGCACCGTCGGCCAGCCGCCGCGGCGCGCGCCGTACGACGACGTCGCGGTCGCGGTGCCGGTGACGGTGCCGTACGTTCGCTACTCGATCCGCGCCGCGCACTGGTTCATCGCGCGGGCGCTCGCCGAGCTGCTGCAGCGCGCGCAGCTGCAGAAGTCGCAGGTCGACGG
>DATLGW010000563.1:0-3266 GCA_035540315.1 Burkholderiaceae bacterium
CGCGCTGCTCCCGGTAGCTGAGCTTGTCGCGGCTGCGCTCGCGCGCGGCCGCCGCCGGCGCCGGCGGCGCGCGACGTTCGCCGGCGCGCGCGGCCGCCGCGCCCGCGGCGGGTGCGGGCGCGGCAGCGCGCTGCGCGAGCCAATCGCGATAGCCGCCGACGTATTCGCGCCAGCGGCCGTCGCCTTCGGCAACCAGCGTCTGCGTGACCACGTTGTCGAGAAACGTGCGATCGTGACTGACCAGCAGCAGCGTTCCGGAGTACGACTGCAGCGTCTGCTCGAGCAGCTCGATCGATTCCAGGTCCAGATCGTTGGTCGGCTCGTCGAGCACGATCAGGTTCGCCGAACGGGCGAACAGCCGCGCCAGCAACAGCCGGTTGCGCTCCCCGCCCGACAGCATCCGGATCGGAGACTGGGCGGCCCGCGCCGGAAACAGGAAGTCGGCCAGATAGCTGATCACGTGCTTGCGGCCGCCCTCGAGCTCGATCCAGTCCGATCCGGGGCTGATCGTCTCGGCGACGGTGCGTTCGGGGTCGAGCTGCTCGCGCATCTGGTCGAAATACGCGACCTGCAGATTCGTGCCGAGCCGCACGCTGCCGGTGTCCGGCGGCAGCGTGCCCAGGATCAACCGCAACAGCGTCGACTTGCCGGCGCCGTTCGGCCCAATCAGCCCGATTCGATCGCCGCGCAGCACCGTCAGGTCCAGATCGCGCACCAGGATCCGGTCGCCGAAGCGCTTGGACACGCCCACGAGCTCGGCGACCCGCTTGCCGGAGCGCTCGCCGGCATCGATAGTCAGCCGCATCGTGCCGCTGCGCTCGCGCCGGCGCTCGCGCTCGGCGCGCAGCTGCTCGAGCCGCCGCACGCGTCCCTCGTTGCGCGTGCGGCGCGCCTCGACGCCCTTGCGGATCCACGCTTCCTCCTGCGCCCAGAACTTGTCGAAGCGGCGCGCTGCTTGCGCCTCGGTCGCGAGCTCGTCGGCCTTGCGTCGCTCGTAGGCCGCGAAGTTCCCCGGATACGATCGCAGCAGCCCGCGGTCGAGTTCGACGATTCGGGTCGCGATCCGGTCCAGGAACCAGCGGTCGTGCGTGACGACGACGGCCGCCGGCACCCGCAGCAGCGATTCCTCGAGCCGCTCGATGCCCTCGATGTCCAGATGGTTCGTCGGCTCGTCGAGCAGCATCAGATCCGGCGCGAGCGCGAATGCCAGCGCCAGCGCCGCCCGCTTGCGCTCGCCGCCCGACAGCGCCGCCGGCGCGGCGTCGGCGGCGACGCCGAACCGCTGCAGCCACTCGGCGATGCGGGCCGTGGCAGCCCAGCGTTCGCGGTCGTCGCCGATCGCCGACAGCGCGCCGCGCGCCGCCAGGCTCTCGCCGAGCGTGGCCGCCTCCGGCAGCACCGGCTCCTGCTCGACTGCCGCGATCCGGGCGCCGTCGCGCAGCCTGAGCTCGCCGTCGTCCAACGCCGCCTGCCCGGCGATGACCGCCAGCAGCGAGGATTTTCCGGAGCCGTTGCGGCCGATCAATCCGATTCGCTCGCCATCGGTCATCGACAGCGAAGCCGAATCGAGCAGAGGCAGGTTGCCGAACGCCAACTCGGCGTTCGCGAGCGTCAGCAGGGTCACGTTGCTCATCGGTCCAAAGATACCGGATCATTGCCGGATGGTCGTCGACCTTCTGATGTTCGCTGCCGGGCTCGGGGCGCTCGTCGTCGGCGCCGAGCTGCTGGTGCGCGGCGCATCGCGGCTCGCGCTGTCGATGGGGATTTCGCCGCTGGTCGTCGGGCTGACCGTGGTGGCGTTCGGCACCAGCTCGCCCGAAGGCGCGGTATCGGTGCAGTCCGCTTGGTCGGGACAGATCGACCTCGCGATCGGCAACGTGATCGGCAGCAACCTGTTCAACGTGCTGGTCGTGCTCGGCGTGTGCGCGATCGTCGCGCCGCTGGCGGTTGGCAGCCAGGTGATCCGCCAGGAAGTGCCGATCCTGATCGCCGCGTCGCTGCTGCTGGTCGGAGTCACGCTCGACGGTGGCATCAGCCGCATCGAGGCGGCGGTGCTGTTCGCACTGCTGCTCGCCTATACGGCGTTCGTGATCCGGCAGAGCCGCGCCGGCGGCAACGAGGAGGCGGTGCGCGAGTTCGAGGCCGAGCTCGCCGCACCGGCCGACTCGCCCCGCTGGGACGACCCTCGCAGCGTCCAGCTGCTGCTGATCGTCGGCGGGCTGGCGCTGCTGGTGACGGGGTCGAACTGGCTGGTGGCCGCCGCGGTGTCGTTCGCGACCGCCTTCGGCGTCAGCGAGCTGATCGTGGGCCTCACGATCGTGGCCGCCGGAACGTCGCTGCCCGAGCTGGCGGCGTCGCTGGTCGCAGTGCTGCGCGGCGAGCGCGACATTGCCGTGGGCAACGTGATCGGCAGCAACCTGTTCAACATCCTCGGCGTTCTCGGGGTGGCCGGTATCGTCTCACCGACCGCGCTGCAGGTGCCCGCGTCGGTGCTGTATTTCGACCTGCCGGCGATGGTCGCGGTCGCGATTGCCTGCCTGCCGGTCTTTTTCTCGGAGCGGCGGATCGGGCGCTGGGAGGGGGCAATGTTCATCGCCTACTATGTCGCCTACATCGCCTATCTGGTCCTCGATGCGCGCGGCTATCACGCGCTGGAGACCTACCGCGAAGTGATGCTGTTCGCCGTCATTCCGCTGACGGTGGTGACGATCGCCGTGGTGACCTGGAGGTCCGCGACGCCGCGCTGACGGCCGCTCGCCCGCCTGCCCGCGCACCGACCGCGGCGGCTGCCGCATCCGCGATCGCCGGGATCTGCGGGGCTCGCGCAACACCATGGACCCAGCGCCGGCAGGGTCGGCCCGAAACGGCCGTCTATAATCCGCGTCCGGAGGGCGACCACACGAGAAGACGGTGGCGCCGGGGTGCCGCGTCCTGCCGGATGGACCGGTGCGTGTTCGTCGACAGAGGCCTGGCTCGAGCTTTCGATGGCGGCACTTCCGATTCTCCTGTCGATACCATTCGTCGCTGCGGCGCTGCTCGGGGTGATGTTCCCGTGGCTCGCGGCGCACACGCCGCTTGCGCAGCGGCGGATCGCGGCGCGGATCGCCGGCGCGGCGGCGGTGCTGGCGACCGCGACGCTGCTGACGCAGGCACCGGCCGTGTTCGCCGGCGACGTGGTCACGTTCCGGGTCGCGTGGCTGCCGGCGCTCGGCGTCGATTTCACGCTGCGGCTCGACGGCTGGGCGTTCCTGTTCGCGTTCCTGATC
>DATLGW010000564.1:0-16156 GCA_035540315.1 Burkholderiaceae bacterium
TTCCTGCGGCGGAATGCGGGCGACGTTGCAGTAGTCGAGCTTCCAGTCGGCAGCGCCGCGCCAGAGCAGCGGCGACTGCACGGTCGTTCGCGGCGCGCGCGCCGACTCCAGCAGCTGCAGCGCAAGCTCCAGCGTCAGCGCCTGCGACTCCGGATCGTTCGGACGCCCGGCGGAGTTGCCCAGCGGGAAATCGCTGAACACGAACCGCGGCACACCGCAGTGCTCGACGATGTCCTTCGCGCAGCCCATGATCACGGTCGCGATGCCGTTCGCTTCGAGGTGGCGCGCGATCAGGCCCACCGACTGATGACACACGGGGCAGTTCGGCACCAGGACCGTTGCGTCGACGTCGTCTTCGCGGCACAGCCGCAGGATCTCGGGCGCGTCGACCGCTGCGGTCGCGCGCTGGCTGCGGTTGGTCGGCGCACCGTAGAACCGAGGCGCCAGCCGCACCCTGCCCGCTGCGGCCGCGCGGCGCAGCTGCGGCAGCGGAAACCACGTCCCCGGATCTTCGGCGCTAGTGTGCTGGCGATCGTACGCCACGTGCGCGATCCGCAGATCGTGATCGCGCTCGGTCTGCCCCCAGTAGACCTGGTAGAACTTCGCCGCTGCGTTGTACGGCGCGCCGGGCCCTTGATCGCCTTTATCGGGCTGAAACGGGGCCGCGGTGGTGACGAGCGCGACGCGGCACTCGGACAGCCGCCGCGGCAGCGGCGTGAAGGACACATCCGCGTGATGCGCCCATTCGTACGCATCGTAGCCGAGCGCGCTGTAATACTCGCGCGTTCGCTTCATGTAGGCGAGCGGCGCATCGTCTGCGGTGGCAGCGCGAGGTTCGGAGCTCATCGGGCTGGCTTTGGTCGTAGCGCGGCGTGATCCGGCAAGCTTAACGCACGTTCGCCCGCCGTTTCACCCCACCTCGAAGCGCCCCCGCAACGGCTCGAGCGCCTCGAGCATGAAATCGACGAACGTGCGTACCCGCGCGCTGCGGCGCATGTCCGGGTGGATCAGGATCCATAACGATGCGGCGGCCTCCGCGTGGGCCGGCCCGATGCGCACCAGCGAGGGTTCGGCATCGGCGACCACGCAAGGCAGCATCCCGACGCCGAGGCCGTCGCGGATTGCAGCCAGGCGCGCCAGCATCGAGTTGCTGCGCAACGCGGCTTGCTCCGGGTCGCTGTGAGCATTCACCGCGCGTTCCATTGCCAGGTTCGCCCGCCCCGCATCGCCGCGCACGAGCGGGTGAGCGCCGATCGCGTCGATCGATTCGAGTCGCCCGTGCCGGACCAGGTATTCGCGGCTCGCGTACAGCGCCACCGAGATCCCGCAGACTCGCCGTGCGATCACGTCGCTGTCGCGAGGCGATGCACCCGGGCGGATCGCGACGTCCGCCTGCCGGCGCGCCAGATCGGCGTCGTCGCTGTCGATCGACAGCTCGAGCCGCACGCGCGGGTGCCGGACGCAGAACTGCGACAACAGCGGGCTGAGCACATAGAACGAGAGATCGTCGACGGTCGACACGCGAATCGGGCCGCTGACGCTCTGGTCGCGCCCGCGCAGGCGGCGTTCGGCGCGCAGCACTTCGGCCTCGATCGACCGCGCATGCTCGAGCAGCTCGTTGCCGGCGCTGGTGAGCCGGTACCCGTGCGAGCTGCGATCGAATAGACGCGCCCCCAGCGTGCGCTCGAGCGCAGCCAGCCGCCGATGGACCGTCGATGCATTGACGCCGAGCGTCTTCGCCGCGCTCGCCAGGCTGCCGCCCCGCGCGGTCGCAAGAAACACCTGCAGGTCGTGCCAGCGACTCGACGTCGCTGTCTGGGAAGTCCTTGCGTCCATGTTGTTTGCGCAAACCTCGGCGCCGCACGCAGCGGCCTTGCATCTTTGCAAGGCCATATTGCGGCATCGTCGTCTTGCGTGCAACGCATCACGGTGGAACGATCGCTCCGGCGACTATTACGAGAGGATCCGATCATGGAGCTGTACATCGACCCGATCGCAACCACCGGTCGCGCCGTGCTCGCTTTCTGCCTGCACGAGCAGATGCCGATCCGCATTCAGCGCGTCGCACTGATGAAGGGCGAGCAGCACCTGCCACAGTTCGCTCGCCTGAACCCGAACCGCCTCGTGCCGGTTCTCGTGGACGATGGGTTCGTGCTCACCGAAGCGTCGGCGATCCTGCGGTACCTCGCGCGCAAGAGCGCCTCGGCGCTGTATCCGTCGGATCTGCGCGGGCAGGCGCGCGTCGACGAGCTGCTCGCGTGGTTCGATTCGAACTTCTACCGCGACTTTGCATTCGGGCATGTGTACCCGCAGCTGCTGCCGCAGCACCGGCTTGCGACCGATGATGCGACGCGCGCGCTGGTCGCTCACGCGTTCGGACGATGCGCGCATTGGCTGCAGGTGCTCGATCGCCATTGGCTCGGCGATGAAGGTTACTATCTGCTCGGGCAGACGCCCACGATCGCCGACTTCTTCGGCGCGTCGATCCTGAGCGTAGGAGAGATGGTGAACTTCGAACTGAATCCCTATTGGAACGTGCAGCGCTGGTACCGCGCTGTGGGTGAGCTCGGCGCCTGGCGCAGTGCGAACGTCGAGTTCGCGCAATTCGTCGAAGCGATCCGAAGCATGCATCCGGCGACGCCCCGGCCGACGGCTGACGCGGAGGCCGCATGATCGAGTCGGTGCGGCAATCCCTGCAACGCATGCGGAGATGGCTCGGCGTCCCGGCGTTCAGCGCTGCCGCGGCGGCGTTGCTGTCCCCGGCATTCGCGCAGGACGCGAAGTTGATCGAACGCGGCGCCTACCTGATGAACGGCATCGTCGCCTGCGGCAACTGCCACGTCGCACGCGGCCCCGGCGGGCGGCCGATCCCCGAGCGCGGCCTGTCCGGCGGCATGGTGTTCGACGAGCAGCCGTTCAAGGCGTTCGCGTCGAACATCACGCCCGATCCGGACACCGGCATCGGCAAATGGACCGACGCGCAGCTGGCGCGGGCGATCCGCGAGGGGATCCGTCCGGACGGCACGGTGATCGGACCGCCGATGCCGTTTTTGTTCTATCGCGGCATCGCCGACGACGATCTGGCGGCAATCATCGCCTATCTGCGCGCGCAGCCGCCGGTCAGGAATGCGGTGCCGAAATCGGAGTACAGGATCCCGCTGCCGCCCGCGTACGGTCCGCCGATCCAGGCCCCGGTCGCTGCGCCGCCGCGCAGCGACACCGTGCGGTACGGCGAATATCTCGCGGGTCCGCTGGGACACTGCATGGAGTGCCACACGCCGTGGGATGCGAAGGGCCACCCGGACATGTCGCGTCTGGGAGCCGGCGGCAACCCGTTCCGAGGCCCGTGGGGCGTCTCGGTGTCGCGCAACATCACGCCGCACGAGACGGGCCTGAAGGGCTGGACCGACGAAGAGATCGCCCGCGCGATCCAGCAGGCGGTACGCAAGGACGGCACGCCGCTGAAGCCGCCGATGGCCTACGACTGGTATCGAAACATCGACAATGCGGACATGAGCGCGCTGATCGCGTATCTGCGATCGCTGCGCCCGCTGCCGTTCGCGGCGCCGCCGAACGCAAAGAACTAGCTTGCGGAGCGCCGCGCGGATCAGCCTTGCGGCGCAGCTGACGGGCGCGCCGGCGGATCCGCCGGCGCTTGGGCGGCCGGATCGTTGATCGCGGCCGTCCAGGCGGCAATCTCGTCGCGCGTCATCGTGCCGCCAGACACTGCCCGGCCATCGACATAACCGAGCCGCTGGATGTCGTCCAGGTATTGCTGGCGCGACAGCAGCGTGCCTTGGCAGATCGGGCCGCTGCTGGCCGCAGGTTGGCACAGCTCGGCGCGCAGCCGCTCGATCAGCAGCTCGGGCACCCAGGCCGGCACCTGTGCGCGCTCGGACGGATAGACGAACCCGTACAGCACCAGGTGACTGAGCAGCACGCGCCAGTGCGGACCGAAGCGCTGCAACAGCCGATGCCAGTCGATTCGCGCCGCGCCGGTTCGCAGCAGGTGCGCGACGTCGGCGCCGTCGTAGCGCTCGCGCTCCATCACGAACGCTTTCGAGCAGATCATCTCCTCGATCGGCATCAGCCGCACCGGCACGCCGAGCACCTCGGCATGCGCCGCATGGCGGAACCAGTCGTCGTCCACCGGCGTCAGTCCGTTGCCGGAGTTGAAGATCAGGTCGATCGTCTGGCCCTGCGCGTGTACCTTGCCGAGCCAGTGCGGGTAGGTCAGCTCGACCTCCCACCCTGCCCGGCGCAGCAGGCCGCTGATCGCATCGAAGTCGCTGCGCTGCATGAACAGGTCGAGGTCGCGTGTATGGCGTTCGATTCCGGTGTGCACCGCGAACGCGTACGCGCCACCCACCAGAAACCTGGCGTCGGCATCGACCAGCGTCTGCAGCACGCGCTGGTACAGCGCGCATGCCTGCTGGTTCAGTTCACTCGGTGCGGACACGGTCTTGCTCCTGGCTCGCCCCCCGCCCGATCGGATGGGCGGCAACGGAAGCAGGGCAAGGCCCGTGCCTTGCTTGCACTGCGCTGTAACCCGCTGCCGGCTGCGGTGGCGGCGCGCGTCGATGCGGCGCAGCAACGAAAGGAGCCCATCCATGCCCTCGCAGGACGTGGTCCGCTTCGCGGCCGTTGGAGATCTGCATTGCACGAAGGATTCGGCCGGAACGCTGCGCCCGCTGTTCGCGCAGGCGTCGAAGGCGGCCGACGCGCTGCTGCTGTGCGGCGATCTGACCGACTACGGGCTGCCGGAGGAAGCGAGGGTCCTGGCGGACGAGCTGGCAGCGGCTTCGGTCCCGATCGTCGCCGTTTTGGGCAACCACGACTTCGAATCGGACGCCGAGGGCGAAGTCGGCAGCATCCTGACCGATGCCGGCGTGCGCATGCTCGACGGCGAGGCCTGCGAGATCTGCGGGGTCGGCATTGCCGGCGTCAAGGGGTTTCCCGGCGGCTACGGGCGCGGCGCGCTCGGCCCGTGGGGCGAGCGCGCGATCAAACAGTTCGTCAACGAGGCGATCCACGAGGCGCTGAAGCTCGAATCGGCGCTGGCGAAGCTGCGCACGCCGCAGCGGCTGGTGATGCTGCACTACTCGCCGATCCAGGGCACGATCGAAGGCGAACCGATCGAGATCTTCCCCTACCTGGGAACGAGCCGGCTCGAGAGCCCGCTGATCCAGCAGCCGGTCAACGCGGTATTCCATGGCCATGCGCACCGCGGCAGCCCCGAGGGCAGGACCGTCAACGGAATCCCGGTGTACAACGTGGCGATGCCGCTGCTCAAGCGGTTGTTTCCGGACCAGCCGCCGTTCAGGCTGATCGAGCTGCCGGCGACTGCGCCGGCGGAATCGCTGCAGCGCGCATAGCGCGCCGGGCCGTCAACCGCTCTTGGCCTTCGGCACCCGGCCCAGCAGGTAGAACTCCGGGTTCGGCTGCATGTTCGACAGGTTCGCCATCCGGTTCGACAGCGCGAACAGCGCTGCGATCGCGCCGATGTCCCATGCGTCCTCGTCGGAGAAGCCGTGCTCGCGCAGCAAATCGAAGTCCGCGTCCGACAGCCGCGCCGAATCGGTCGCGACCTTCAGCGCGAAATCGAGCATCGCGCGCTGGCGCGGCGAAATCGGCGCCTTGCGGTAGTTGACCGCGACCTGATCGGCGAGCAGCGGATTCTTCTCGTAGATCCGCAGGATCGCGCCGTGCGCGACCACGCAGTACAGGCAGTCGTTCGCGGCGCTGGTGGCGACGACGATCATCTCGCGCTCGCCCTTGGTGAGGCCGCCGCCCTCCTTCGCCATCAGCGCATCGTGATACGCGAAGAATGCGCGGAATTCGTCGGGCCGGCGCGCGAGCTTCAGGAACACGTTCGGCACGAAGCCGGATTTCTGCTGGACCTCGTCGATGCGCGCGCGGATGTCGGCAGGCACCGCGTCGAGGGACGGCAGCGGATAACGTTCGGTCATCGGCAGGTCTCCAGGCCTTGCGCCGAAACCGGCGTGTCGGTTCGGCATCGGGTCTGACCAAAGTAACATACTGCGACCGCAGATCGTCCGGGGAAGGGGCCTCGATGACCGAGCTTTGGAGACTGGATGCGACCGCCCTCGCCCAAGGCATCCGCGCGGGCGAGTTCTCCAGCCGCGATGCCGTCGCCTCCTGCCTGCAGCGCTTGCACGCAGTGAACCCGGCGTTGAATGCGGTGGTCGACCTGCGCGACGACGAGGCGCTCGCCGAAGCCGATGCGGCCGACCGCGCGTCGGCGCAAGAGCGCGCATCGAGGCCGCTGCATGGCGTGCCGGTGACCGTGAAGGTGAACGTCGATTTCGCCGGCCGCGCGACGACCAACGGAATCGTTGCGCTGCGCAATGCGATCGCGCCCGCGCACAGCCCGGTGGTGTCGAACCTGCTGGGTGCCGGCGCGGTCGTGATCGGGCGCACGAACACGCCTGCTTTTTCGATGCGCTGGTTCACCGACAACGACCTTTACGGGCGCACGCTGAACCCGTGGGACGCCGCCGTGACTCCCGGCGGGTCGAGCGGCGGGGCATCGGCCGCGGTGGCCGCAGGCATCGGGCCGATTGCTCACGGCAACGACTTCGGCGGCTCGGTTCGGTACCCCGCGTACTGCACCGGCGTGTTCGGCCTGCGACCGTCGTTCGGTCGCGTGCCCGCGTTCCTGCCGAGCGCGGCCGAGGAGCGCCCGCTGTCGGCGCAGCTGATGTCGGTCCAGGGACCGCTCGCGCGCAGCGTGCGCGATCTGCGGCTTGCGCTGCAAGCGTTCGCGGCGTTCGACCCGCGCGACCCGTGGTGGGTTCCGGCCCCGCTGCAGGGGTTGCCGCTCGATCCGCCGATCCGCGTCGCGGTCACGACGACCGCCGGCATGACCGACGTCGATGCGGCGGTGGTCGATGCGGTCCGGCGCGCGGCCCGCTGGCTTGCCGAAGCCGGCTATGCGATCGACGAAGTCGAGCCGCCCGACATGGCCGAGGCGGCCGCGCTGTGGGACACCCTGGCGCAAGGCGAAGCGCTGCACTTCCTGGCGGCCCAGCTCGAGCGGACCGCCGACGAGGGCATGCGCCGCGCGTTCGGTTTCATGACGCAGCGAACGCCGCGGCTCGATGCGTTCGGCCATATGAAGGCGCTGGCGCGCCGCACCACGCTGATCCGGCGCTGGCAGCTGTTCCTGCAGCAGTATCCGCTGGTGCTCGCGCCGGTATCGGGCGAGCCGCCGTTTCCCCAAGGGCTCGACGTCGAGAGCCAGCGTTCGATGGACCGCGTGCTCGCGGCGCAGGCGCCTCAGTTCTCGGTGCCGCTGCTCGGGCTGCCGGCGGTCGCGGTGCCCACCGGCGTGGCCGGCGGCGTGCCGATCGGCGTGCAGATCATCGGCCGGCGCTTTCGCGAGGACACGATTCTGGACGCGGCCGCAGCGATCGAGCAGCGCTACGCGTCGCCCACGCCGATCGATCCGGTGCGGCGCTGATCCGGCGGGGGGGAATTCCCGCCGGATGCGCGAGCCTACTGCCCCTCGAGGAAGCTCTTCAGCTTGTCCGCGCGGCTCGGATGCCGCAGCTTGCGCAGCGCCTTCGCCTCGATCTGCCGGATCCGCTCGCGGGTGACGTCGAACTGCTTGCCGACTTCCTCGAGCGTGTGGTCGGTGCTCATCTCGATGCCGAAGCGCATCCGCAGCACCTTCGCTTCGCGCGGCGTCAGCGAGTCGAGCACCTCTTTCACCACGTCGCGCATCGAGCCGTGCAGCGCCGCGTCGGCGGGTGCCAGCGTCGCGGTGTCCTCGATGAAATCGCCCAGATGCGAGTCGTCGTCGTCGCCGATCGGCGTCTCCATCGAGATCGGCTCCTTGGCGATCTTCAGGATCTTGCGGATCTTGTCCTCGGGCATCTCCATCCGCGTGGCCAGCGTCTGCGGATCGGGCTCCTGGCCGGTCTCCTGCAGGATCTGGCGGCTGATCCGGTTCATCTTGTTGATCGTCTCGATCATGTGCACCGGGATGCGGATCGTGCGCGCCTGATCGGCGATCGAACGCGTGATCGCCTGCCGGATCCACCACGTCGCATAGGTCGAGAACTTGTAGCCGCGGCGGTACTCGAACTTGTCGACCGCCTTCATCAGGCCGATGTTGCCTTCCTGGATCAGGTCGAGGAACTGCAGGCCGCGGTTCGTGTACTTCTTGGCGATCGAGATCACCAGCCGCAGGTTCGCCTCGGTCATCTCCCGCTTGGCCTTGCGCGCCTTGGCCTCGCCCATCGCCATCTGCTTGTTGATCTCCTTCAGATCGGGCAGCGGCAGCACGACGCGCGCCTGCAGGTCGATCAGCTTCTGCTGCAGGTCCTGCACGGCGGGAATGTTCCGGCGCAGCGTCTCGACGTAGTGGGCATCGCGCTCGACCTCGCGCTCGACCCACTTCAGGTTCGTCTCGTTGCCGGGGAAGGTCTTGATGAAGTGCTCGCGCGGCATGCCGACCTTGTTGACGCTGATGTCGGCGATCGCGCGCTCGAGCGAGCGCACTTCCTCGACCTGCGCCCGCAGCGTGTCGCACAGCTTCTCGACGATCTTCGCGGTGAAGCGGATCGTCATCAGCTGATCCTGAAGCTCGGTCTGTGCCTTCAGGTACGGCTTGGACTTGTACCCCTCGCGCTCGAATGCGACGCGCATCTTGTCGAACCAGCGCGCGATGTGCTCGAACTTCTCGAGCGCCGCCCGCTTGAGCTCCTCGAGCTTCGCCGAGTTCGCCGCACCGGCCGCGGCTTCGTCGTCGTCGTCGCTGTCGTCGAAGTCGGCAGGCGCCGCCGGCGGGCCGAAATCGACGTCCTGCTCGGCGTCCGGATCGAGCAGCCCGTCGACGACCTCGTCGATGCGCAGCTGCCCGGCGCGGATCTTGTCGGCGTAGCTGAGGACCTCGGCGATCGTCGTCGGGCACGCGGAGATCGCCATCACCATGTGCTTCAGGCCGTCCTCGATGCGCTTGGCGATCTCGATCTCGCCTTCGCGCGTCAGCAGCTCGACCGAACCCATCTCGCGCATGTACATGCGCACCGGATCGGTCGTGCGTCCGAACTCGGAGTCGACGGTCGACAGCGCGGCCTCGGCCTCTTCCTCGGCGTCTTCGTCGGACGTGACGATCGGCGCGTTCTCGGCCATCAGCAGCGTCTCGGCATCGGGCGCCTGCTCGTAGACGGCGATGCCCATGTCGTTGAACGTGCTGATGATCGATTCGATCGCCTCGGCGTCGACCAGGTCCTCGGGCAGGTGGTCGTTGATCTCGGCGTAGGTGAGGAAACCCCGCTCCTTGCCGAGCTTGATCAGCTGCTTGAGCTTGTTGCGCTTGGCTTCGAGGTCGGCTTCGGAGCCGCCCTGCTGATACGCGAGCGCCTCCTTGATCAGCGCCTTCTCGCGCGCACGCTTGTCCTTGGCCTTGATCTTGACCGGCGCCGGCGGGACCTCTGCGATCACTTCGACTTCGGCGTCGACCCCGTCCTCTTCGCCCAGCGCGTCGACCGGGTCGTCGCCGGGGATCTCCTCGTCGGCAACCGCCGGACGGCCCTTGCCCTTGGCACCGGCTGCCGGCGCGGCGCCGCGACGCGCCGCGGGCGCATCGGCGGGACCGGCGGATTTCGATTTTTGAGCGACCGCGGCCGCAGACCGCGCAATCACGCCGTCGCGACCCGGCGCCTGCGCCCCCGAGGCGACGGCGGCGGTGCCGGGCTTCGTCGCCGATTTCGATGCCGGCGCGCTGCGCGCAGACTCGGCGGCCTTGCTGCCGGCGGCGCCGGTCTTGCCCGGCGGCACCGGCTTGCCCGCCACGGTCTTCGCAGCCGAGCCGACCCCTTTGACGGCGCCGGCGGCCGGCTTCGGCGCGCCGGTCACCGGCTTCGACGACGCGACGGTCGCCGGCTTCGGTGCAACGGTCGCGGGTTTGGACGCCGCCGGCGCTTTGGCCGCCGCGGTGCCGGCCTTCGCCTGTGCGGCCTTGACGACCGGCTCCTGCTTGGGCGCCGGCTTGGCGGCCGCCCCGGCCGGCCGCACCGTGGTGCCGCGGGTCGGCTTGGATGCCGCAGTCCCCGCCTTGGCGGTCGCGGTACGCGGCGCCGGCTTGGCGGCCGGGCGTGCCGCCGGCTTGGCCGCCGGCCGCTTGGCCACCGGCTTGGCCGGCGCGCGCGCCGGGCGTGCCGCGGGTCTGGACGCCGTCAGCTTCGCCCCTGCCTTGACGGATGCCGTCGAAGACCGCGACGAAACTTTTTTCGTGACCTTGGTGGGCATGGTGTGGACTGATCCCTTCGTGTCGACCCGGTGTGCCGTTGGTGCCCGGCGCCTCTGGAAACGCTTGGGCCCAACGGAAAACCTTTAATTATATCAAGTACTTTCTGGGGATGAAAGCGCCTTTTGCAACTGCCGCAGCTGGCCGTAGCGGCTCCGATCGGCCTCCGACTGCAGGCCCTGGGCGACCAGTTCATTGATCTGCTGAAGCACCTGGGCTCTCCTCAGTTGCGTCAAGGCCCCCGCGAACTCCTTACGGGCTTCGTCCAATGCCAGGTCGCCGAGCAGCCCGCGATCGGCCGCGGCCGCCCGTTCCAGAGCCTGCGCCCGCTCGGGCCGATCCTCGCGCACCGACTCGACCAACGACGCGAACGACGCGCCCGGCGGCAGCCGCCCGACCCGATCGACCCATCCGAGCAGCTCCCCCGGAAGGTAGTCGCGTTCCAGCGGCTCGCGCGCGAGCGCCGGATGCAGCGCGACCAGCAGGCAGGCGCGCTGGACCAGGTCGGGCGCACCGATCGCCGGCCGAACCGGGCGCGGTGCGCGCGGAGTCCAGCCGGAACTGGCCGGCATCAGACCCAGATAGCGTTGGAACTCGGCCGTTTCAATGCCGGACACCCGCGCCAGCGTGTGGATCAGCTGCATCCGCAGCGCTGCCGGCGGCAGCTGCAGCAGCAGCGGCTTGGCTTGCGCCTGCAAATGCGCGCGGCCCTCGGGCGTGGCCAGATCGACCCGCGCGCCGAGCTCGCGCACCAGGAACTCCGACAGCGGCGAAGCGCTCGCCAGCAACTGCCGGAACCCCTGCTCGCCGTGCTCGCGCACGTAGCTGTCGGGATCGTGCTGCGGCGGCAGGAACAGGAAGTCGATCCGCTTGGTGTCGACCGCCTCGGGCAGGCTCGCCTCCAGCGCGCGCCACGCGGCCTTGCGCCCGGCCGCATCGCCGTCGAATGCGAACACCAGGTGATCGACCAGCCGCAGCAGCTTGTGCACGTGCTGCGGCGTCGTCGCGGTGCCCAACGTCGCGACTGCGTTGCCGATCCCGTGCTCGGCCAGCATCACGACGTCCATGTAACCTTCGACGACCAGCACCGAGCCGGCGGCACGGATCTGCTCGCGCGCCTCGAACAGTCCGTAGACCTCGCGGCCTTTCGAGAACAGCGGCGTCTCGGGCGAGTTCAGGTATTTCGGCTCGCCCGATTCGAGCACGCGGCCGCCGAACCCGATGATCTGCCCGCGCGGGTTGCGGATCGGGAACATGATCCGGTCCCTGAAGCGATCGTAGCGACGGCGGCGCCCGTCGCCTTCGCCGTCGATCACCAGACCCGCAGTGACCAGCGCGGGGTCGGCATAGTCGGGCACTGCGGCCTCGAGCGAACGCCAGCCTTCGGGCGCGTAGCCGATCGCGAATCGCGCCGCGGTCGGGCCCGTGACGCCGCGGCGCTTCAAGTAGTCGATCGCGCGCGGGGTGTCCTTGAGCCGCTGCTTGTAGAAGCGAGCCGCAGCGTTCATCAGCTCGTGCAGCCCGGGCGCCGGGCGTTGCGGGGCTCCTTCACGCGAATCCGGGACTTCGAGGCCGATCGATTGCGCCAGCTCGCCGATCGCTTCGACATACGACAGCCCGCCGTGCTCCATCAGAAAGCCGATCGCCGAGCCGTGCGCGCCGCAGCCGAAGCAGTGATAGAACTGCTTGCTCGGCGAAACGCTGAACGACGGCGTCTTCTCGGCATGGAACGGGCACAGGCCGACGAAGTTCGCGCCGGCCTTGCGCAGCTTCACGTGCTTGCCGACGACGTCGACGACGTCGATGCGCGCCAGCAATTCCTGAATGAACGGTTGCGGAATCACTTTCGCTAGCGCGAAAGCCGCTCCTTCACTTTCGCCGACACCGAGGCCATGTCGGCGCGGCCGGCCAGTCGCGGCTTCACCACGCCCATTACCTTGCCGATGCCTTGCGGACCGGCGGCGCCAGTCTCGGCGATCGCCGCGTCGATCGCGGCATCGATCTCGGCCGGATCGGCCTGCCGCGGCAGGTACGCCGACAACACGTCGATCTCGGCGCGCTCCTTGTCGGCCAGGTCCGCGCGCTTCGCTTTCTCGAACTGCTCGACCGAGTCCTTGCGCTGCTTGATCAGCTTCTCGACGATCGCCAGCACGTCGGCATCGCTCGGCTCTCGGCGCTCGTCGACCTCGCGCTGCTTGATCGCGGCCAGCAGCATCCGGATCGCCGACAGCCGCTCGACCTCGCGCGCGCGCATGGCCGCCTTCATGTCGTCCTGGATCCGCGTCTTCAGCGCTGCGGGCGCGCCAGCATCCGCGCGGGCATCGGTCATCGCGTCGTCTCCAGCGTCGGGAAAGGCTTGCGACCTTCGTTAGCGTACAGCATCAAGTGAAAAAGCCCGCAGAGTACGTCCCTGCGGGCTTTCTCGAGGGTGTCGATCCGCGCCCCCTGGGGCCTGCACGACCGGTCAGTAAAGTTTCTTCGGCAGCATCTGGCTGCGCAGCCGCTTGTAGTGGCGCTTGACTGCGGCCGCCTTCTTGCGCTTGCGCTCGGCGGTCGGCTTCTCGTAGAACTCGCGCGCCCTCAACTCCGTCAGAAGACCCGTCTTCTCGATCGTGCGCTTGAAGCGTCGCAGCGCGACGTCGAACGGCTCGTTCTCTTTCAAACGGATGGTCGGCATTAAGAAATCACCCCCTTTCAGCGTAACCGAAGATTCTAGCGCAGTCCGCGGCGCCGCACAAACGAGCTTCGCCGCCCGAGCGGGGTGCCCGGGGCAAGCACGTGTCGTGCCGCTCGGCGACCCCGACGGTTTCACCCGCCGGAGCCGTCTGCGCAACACCGGCAGATGCAGCATGGCACGATTCTTGATAAAACTACGCCGTGGCAGCGTGCCGAGGCGGTTCGGACCGCAGGTGCGCGCGAGACTCCAGGAGGATTGCGATGCCGCAAGCGACGTCGGTGCCGGCGATCTCGATTGCCGGATTCAAGCAGATCTACTCGACCCAGGCGGTCGAGTCGGCGCTCGAGGACTTGCCGGCTTCAGCGAACGAGGCGCTGCGCACCATCTACGAGCGCATGCTGCGCACCGGTGGCGAGCGTTTCTGCGTGAAGCCTGCCGCAATGCCCGCGTTCGACGCGCTGGAGCAGGAATTGCCGAATTTCGGCGAAGTGCTCGACGATTTGCGCCGGCAGATCGCGTTGTGCCTCGAGACCGAGGACACGCTCGAGATCACGCCGATGCTGCTGCTGGGCGAGCCCGGCATCGGCAAGACCCATTTCGCGAAGCGGCTGTCGCAGCTGCTGGGGACCGGCTACGGATTCGTGTCGATGAGCTCGCTGACGGCCGGCTGGATCCTGTCGGGAGCCTCGTCGCAGTGGAAGAACTCCAAGGCAGGCAAGGTGTTCGACACGCTGGTGAACGGCGACTATGCGAACCCGGTGCTGGTGGTCGACGAAATCGACAAGGCCTCCATCGACGGCCAGTACGATCCGCTGGGCGCGTTGTACTCGCTGCTCGAACAGGAGACCGCGCGCGAGTTCGTCGACGAGTTCGCCGAGGTTGCGGTCGACTGCTCCGACATCGTGTGGATCGCCACCGCGAACGACCTGCGCGGGATCCCCGAGCCGATCCTGAACCGCGTCAACGTGTACGAAGTGCCGGCGCCCGACCGCGACGGCGCGCGCCAGATCGCGCAGTCGCTGTATCGCGAGATCCGCGACTCGCATGCGTGGGGCCGCGATTTTCCCGAGCAGCTGTCGCCGGCGCTCGCCGACAAGCTCGCGGGCTTTGCGCCGCGCGACATGCGCCGGCTGCTGATGGGCGCGTTCGGCAGCGCGAAGCTGGCAGCGCGACGCGAGCTGTCGGTCGAGGATCTGTCGGCCGATCGCAGCCGCAAGCGGCAGCGGATCGGTTTCTAGATTCACTCCCGGTAGCGGGGGCGTTCACCGGCCCGGGCGCAAAGCCCGGGCCGTAGCCCCGCGCGCGCTGACGGCGCACGCGGCGGCGATCTCCCCGCGGCGATCTCCGGCAGGGCGCGGGGGAATTTCGAACGCATCGCGAGCTCCTGCCTAGAATCCGCCGGAGCCGGACGATTTCCACCGGCCCGAGAAAAAAATGCAGCGAGACTCGGACACATTGGCCGCCTGCGCGGCATTCTCGCCCTTGCGCTCGATGGCGCTGACCCTGGCGTTGCTGGTGGCGTGCAGCCAAGCCGCCGCATCACGCGATCGCGATCCCGTCGAGATGCGCCCGTCGGGCACGCCGCTGACGACCCCGCAGTTGCTCGACCTGGCGTACTTCTTCGAGCGGGCGCAACCGCCGACGCGCGACCTGGCGCGCTCGAAGGCGCTGTACTGCCGCGCCGCCGCGCGGGGCTCGGTCGACGCGCTGATCCGCTTGGGATGGATTTACCTCCGCGGCGAAAGCGTGATTCCCGACCGGCAAGTGGCCGCGACGATGTTCCGTTGGGCCGCAGCGCTCGGAAGCGAACAGGCAGCCGCAATCGAGCGCACGATGCCGCCGTCGCTCGATCTCGCGCCGCAATGCCTGCACGGCGAAAAAGGCGCGGCGCTGGCGGCGCTCATTCGCGAGCGCAGCGGGCACCCGAGTCCGGAGACGGTGATCGCGAGCCTGGGTCGCGCGTTCGATTTCTCGCTGCTCGACGTGCCGCCCGAGCATCGCCGGATCGCCGAGAAGGTGGTTCGCGAAGCCCAGCGCTTCCGGCTCGATCCGCGGCTGGTGCTGGCGGTGATGCAGCTGGAATCGAATTTCGATCCGTCCGCGCGCTCGCACCGCAACGCGCGCGGGCTCATGCAGCTGATGCCTGCGACCGCCGAGCGCTTCAACGTGCAGGACCTGCACAACCCGCTGGAGAACCTGCGCGGCGGCATGGCGTACCTGCGCTGGCTGCTCGCGTACTACGGCGGCAACGTCAAGCTCGCCGTAGCGGCGTACAACGCGGGCGAAGGCGCAGTCGATCGCTTCAAGGGGGTGCCGCCGTACCGCGAGACGCGCGCTTACGTGCGCCGCATCCTCGAGGCCTATCCGTTCGATCGCCATCCGTACGACGCCAAGGTGCTCGGGCGCCGCGAGCCGTCGGCCATTCTCGCCGGCCACGCGCGCTAGCGTCGCGCGCCGCGGGGCCGCGGGGGGCCGCGCGCAGCGCGTTTGCTACACTCGATCGATGCTCGTGCTCGGCATCGAAACTTCATGCGACGAAACGGCGGTCGCGCTGTATTGCAGCGAGCGCGGCGTGCTCGCGCAGGCGCTGCATTCGCAGGTCGCGATGCACGAACGGTTCGGCGGCGTCGTGCCGGAGCTGGCGTCGCGCGATCACATCCAGCGGCTGCTGCCGCTCGTCGATCGCGTGCTGGCGCAGGCGCACACGGCGCTGCGCGAAGTCGACGGCATCGCATACACCGAAGGCCCGGGGCTGGCGGGCGCGCTGCTGGTCGGCGCGACGGTCGCGCGGTCGATGGCGTTCGCGCTGGGCCGGCCCGCGATCGGCATCCACCACCTGGAAGGGCATCTGCTGTCGCCGCTGCTGTCGCAGGATCCGCCGCAATTCCCGTTCGTCGCGCTGCTCGTGTCGGGCGGCCACACGCAGCTGCTGCGGGTCGACGGCGTGGGCCGCTACGAGTTGCTGGGCGACACGGTCGATGACGCCGCAGGCGAGGCATTCGACAAGAGCGCGAAGCTGCTGGGCCTGGGCTACCCGGGCGGGCCGGCCATCGCGTCGCTCGCCGCTGCCGGCACGCCGGGCGGCCTGACGCTGCCGCGGCCGCTGCTGCGCTCGGGCGACCTGAACTTCAGCTTCAGCGGCCTGAAGACCGCGGTGCTGACCGCCGTGCGCAACGGCTGCGGCGCCGAGCCGCACCGCGCCG
>DATLGW010000565.1:0-2869 GCA_035540315.1 Burkholderiaceae bacterium
CGGCGAGCACGCATACCGCGATCGCGGTCGCGGCCGCAGCGCTCGCGAAGGCCGGCGCCGACGACCCGGCGAAGATCCGGCAGGCGATCGCCGGCACGAAGGACCTGCAGGTGGCCACCGGCAAGATCTCGTTCAACGAGCTCGGCGAGATCTACAAGGCCGCGCAGATCCAGGTGATCAAGGACGGCAAGTTCCGGCATTTCGCGACGATCGACGATCCGCAGCTGCTCGCGCCGCCGATGAAGTAGCGCGCGGCCGGACCCGGGCAACGCGCAACGATGTTCTACGCCGAGCTGCTGCTCGTCGGGATCGTCTGGGGCTGCACCTATGCGCTGATGGCGCTCGGGCTGACGCTGGTCTACGGGCTGCTGCGGATCCTGCACGTGGCCCAGGCGACGGTGTTCACGCTCGGCGCCTACACCGGCTTGCTGGTCGCGAACCACGTCGGCAGCCTGCCGCTCGCATTCGTCGCGGCCGCCTGTGCGTCGGGCGTGCTCGGTCCGCTGATCTACCGGCTCGTCTACGAGCCGATTCTCGACCGGCCGCCGTTCGTCGCGCTGATCGCGTCGATCGGCGTGCTGATCGCGATGGAGGACGGTTTCCGGCTGCTGTTCGGGCCGTACGGCCTGTCGTTCGACCGCAACCCGTGGTTCACCGCCACGTATTCGCTGGCGGGGCTGACGCTGAACCTGGTGCAGATCTGGATGGTCGCCGCCGCGGTCGTGCTGCTGTCGGCGTTCGCCTATTTCGCGGTGCGCACGCGCGCCGGCGTCGCATGGCGGGCGACGGTGTCGGACCCCGCGATCGCCGGCAGCTTCGGCATCAGCGTCGTGCGCGTGCGTTACCTGAACTTCCTGATCGCTTCGGTGCTGGCGGGCATTGCCGGGGTGCTGGTCGGGTTGCTGAACAACCTGGTCGAGCCCGGCATGGGCAGCGTGATCAGCTACAAGGGGCTGGCGATCATCGTGCTCGGCGGTCTGGGCAACGTGCCGGGGACGCTGGTCGCGAGCCTGGCGCTCGGCGTGCTCGAGAGCTTCGGCACGGTGTTCCTTGACAAGCTGCTCGATCGGGACGCAATGGCGTTCCTGTTCCTGATCGTCGTGCTGATGATCCGCCCGCAGGGGCTGCTCGGCGGCGCGCGCTAGGCAATCGATGGACTACTACCTGTCGGTCGCCACGTTCGCCGCGCTGAACGTCATCCTCGCGCTGGGGCTGAACCTGATCAGCGGCTTTTGCGGCCAGGTCAGCCTCGGCCATGCGGCGTTCTACGGGCTCGGCGCGTATGCGGCCGCATTGTGCGCGGTCGCCGGCGTGCCGTTCGCCGCGTCGCTGGCGGCCGGCGTGCTGGTGGCGGGCGCGTTCGGGATCGTCGTCGGATTCGCGGCGCTGCGCGTGCGGCAGGACTTCCTCGCGATCGTCACGATGGGCGTCGGGTTCCTGTTCATCGGCGCGGTGCGCAAGCAAAGCTGGCTCGGCGGCGAGTTCGGCATCTCGAAGATCCCGTCGCCGCTGGACAAGTCCGGTTATGCGCTGCTCGCGATCGGCGCGGCCGTCGCGCTGCTGCTGCTTTCGCTGCACATCCGGCGCAGCTGGATGGGGCGCGCGTTCGGCGCGGTCGCGCAGGACGAGGACGCGGCGCGAACGATCGGCATCGACGTGGCCGGCTTCAAGATCGCCGCGTTTCTGATCGGCACTGCCGCCGCGGGCTTTGCCGGCGGAATCTATGCCCACATGACGCAGCTGATCGTTCCCGACGCTTTCGGGTTCGTGCAATCGGTGACGATCCTCGCGATGGTGGTCGTCGGCGGCATCGGATCGACGTTCGGCGTGGTCGCGGGCGCCGTGCTGCTGACGCTGATGCCCGAGCTGTTCCGCTTCATCAACGACTACAAGCTGCTGGTCTATGGCGGGCTGCTGCTGGCGGTGATGCGATTCAGCCCCGAAGGACTCGCGGGGCTGGCGCGCCGGCTGGTCGCGCGGGTGCGCAACCGGCGCCGCGCGGTGGCGGCGGCCGGAGCTTCGCGATGAGCCTGCTCGAAGGCCGCGATCTGGCGATCGCGTTCGGCGGCGTGCGCGCGGTCGCCGGCGTCACGGTGTCGGTCGCCGAGCGCGAGCTGGTCGGGCTGATCGGACCGAACGGCGCCGGCAAGACGACGCTGCTGCGGCTGCTGACCGGCGTCCTCGCGCCCGATGCCGGCAGCGTGCGCTTCGCCGAACGCGACGTCACCCGGATGCCGATCCATCGCCGCGCCCAGCTCGGATTCACGCTGACGCATCAGATCGTGCGCCCGTTCCCCGAGATGACGCTGCTGGAGAACGTGATGATCGCCGCGGCGGTCGACGTCACGTCGCGGCCGTGGCGGGCGATGCTCGCGGTGCGAACGGATGCGGCGCGCGAGCGCGCGCTGGCGCTGCTGCGCCGGCTCGGCATCGACGATGCGGCCGGCAAGCTGGCGCGCAACGTGCCGCTGGGCTACCTGAAGCGGATGCAGGTCGCCCGCGCGCTTGCGCTCGAGCCGCGGCTGCTGATGCTCGACGAGCCGCTGGCGGGCCTGAACTACACGGAGGCGGCACGGCTCGCCGACACCATCGTGGAGCTGAATTCGGGAGGCCTGACGATCGTGCTGGTCGAGCACAACCTGGGCGAGGTCACGCGGATCGCGCAACGGCTGGTCGTGCTGCACAACGGCGCGGTATTGGCCGACGGCGCGCCCCGCGACGTGATGGCGCGGGTCGATGTCCGCGACGCCTACCTCGGAACCGCCGATGGCTGAGCCCGCGTCGCCCGCCTCGGGGCCGCCGCTCGGCGGCGCAATCGCTGTCGCAGCGCCGATGCTCGAGCTGTCGGGGTTCGCGTGCGGCTACGGCC
>DATLGW010000566.1:0-3418 GCA_035540315.1 Burkholderiaceae bacterium
CGAGGTGTCGAACGTGCCGCGGCTGCAGGACGTCGCGACCACGCTGCGGCTGCTGCAGCGGATGGGGGTCCGCCATGAGCGCAGCGGCGCGACCGTCACGCTGCACGCCAGCGGCGTCACGCGGCCGGAGGCGCCGTACGAGCTGGTCAAGACGATGCGCGCATCGATCCTGGTGCTCGGCCCGCTGCTGGCGCGCTTCGGCGAGGCGCGGGTGTCGCTGCCCGGCGGCTGCGCGATCGGGCAGCGTCCGATCGACCAGCACATCAAGGGCCTGCAGGCGATGGGCGCGCAGATCATGATCGAGCACGGCGACGTGGTCGCCCGCGCGACCCGGTTGCGCGGCGCGCGCATCGTCACCGACATGGTCACCGTGACCGGCACCGAGAACCTGATGATGGCCGCGACGCTCGCGCAGGGCCGCACGGTGATCGAGAACGCGGCGCGCGAACCCGAGGTCGTCGACCTCGCCCGGGCGCTGACGGCAATGGGTGCGCGAATCCGCGGCGCCGGCACCGACACGGTCGTGGTCGACGGCGTCGAGTCGCTGCACGGTGCCGCGCACCGCGTGATGCCCGACCGGATCGAGACCGGCACGTTCCTGTGCGCGGTCGCTGCCGCCGGCGGCAGCATCCGGTTGACCGGCGCCGCGCCCGACACGCTCGACGCGACGATCGAGAAGCTGCGCGAAGCGGGGCTGAGGATCGAATCCGGGCCGGACTGGCTGCAGGCGACGATGGACCGCCGGCCGCGGGCCGTCAGCCTGCGCACTGCGCCGTATCCGGCATTCGCAACCGACATGCAGGCGCAGCTGATGGCGGTCAACTGCGTGGCCGACGGCACCGGCATCATCACCGAGACGATCTTCGAGAACCGATTCATGCACGTGCTCGAGCTCAACCGGCTCGGCGCCGACATCGACATCGAGGGCAACACGGCGATCGTGCGCGGCGTGCCGCGGCTGTCCGGCGCCACCGTGATGGCGACCGACTTGCGCGCATCGGCAGGGCTGGTGATCGCGGCGCTGGTCGCCGACGGCGACACCGTGATCGAGCGCATCTATCACCTGGACCGCGGCTACGAGGCGATGGAACGCAAGCTGGCGCGCATCGGCGCGCGCATCGAGCGCATCAGCGCACGATCATGATCACGCTCGCGCTGTCGAAGGGCCGCATCCTCGACGAGACGGTGCCGCTGCTCGCGGCCGCCGGCATCGGGTTGCAGGCCGATGCCGCCGACGAGCGCGCGCTGATCCTGCCGACCACGCGCGCCGGGCTGCGGCTGATCATCGTGCGCGCGAGCGACGTGCCCACCTACGTGCAGTATGGCGGCGCCGATCTGGGCGTTGCCGGCAAGGACGTGCTGCTCGAGCACGGCGGCGACGGCTTGTATCAGCCGCTGGACCTGGGGATCGCGCGCTGCCGGATGTCGGTCGCGGTCGCCGAGGGCTTCGACTACGACAGCGCGGTGCGTCGCGGCGCGCGAGTGCGGGTCGCGACGAAATACGTGCAGATCGCGCGCGAGCATTTCGCCGCCAAGGGCGTGCATGTCGACCTGATCAAGCTGTACGGATCGATGGAGCTCGCGCCGCTGGTAGGGCTGGCCGACGCGATCGTCGATCTGGTATCGACCGGGTCGACGCTGCGCGCGAACAAGCTGGTCGAGGTCGAGCGGATCCTGGACATCTCGGCCCGGCTGATCGTGAACCAGGCATCGCTGAAGACGCGACAGGCGCAGATCGCGCCGCTGGTCGAAGCGCTCGGCGCCGCGGCAGGCAACCGATGATCCATCGCCTCGATTCGGCGGCGCCGGACTTCGACGCGCGGCTGGCTTCGCTGATCGCCTACGAGCCGGGCACAGACGAAAACGTGCAGCGCGCGGTCGCCGCGATCGTCGCCGACGTTCGAGCGCGCGGCGATGCGGCGCTGCTCGAATACACGCGCCGTTTCGACCGCCACGATCCGCCGGACGCGGCCGCGCTGCAGTTGCCGGCAGCCGAGCTGCAGGCGGCGCTTGCCGCGCTGCCGGCAGCGCAGGCCGACGCGCTGGCGGCCGCGGCCGATCGGATCCGCACCTATCACGATCGCCAGCGCGCCGAGTCGTGGGTCTACGAAGAGGCCGACGGCACGCGGCTCGGGCAGCGGATCACGCCGCTCGACCGGGTCGGGCTGTACGTGCCCGGCGGCAAGGCCGCTTATCCGTCGTCGGTGCTGATGAACGCGATTCCGGCCAAGGTCGCCGGCGTGACCGAGCTGGTGATGGTCACGCCCACGCCCGACGGGGTGCGCAACCCGCTGGTGCTCGCGGCGGCCGCAATCGCCGGCGTCGACCGCGTCTACGCGATCGGCGGCGCGCAGGCGATCGCCGCGCTCGCGTACGGAACGGCGACCGTGCCGGCGGTCGACAAGATCGTCGGACCCGGCAACGCCTATGTCGCCGAGGCGAAGCGGCGCGTGTTCGGCACCGTCGGCATCGACATGCTGGCCGGCCCGTCCGAGGTGCTGGTGATCAGCGACGGCAGCGCCGATCCGGCCTGGATCGCGATGGACCTGTTCGCGCAAGCCGAGCACGACGAGCTCGCGCAGGCGATCCTGCTTTGCCCCGACGCCGGTTTCCTCGATCGCGTCGCCGCCGCGATCGCGCGCGAGCTGCCGAAGATGCAGCGCTCGGCGATCATCACGCGCTCGCTCGCCGACCGGGGAGCTCTGATTCGCGTGCGGGATCTCGACGAGGCCTGCGCGATCGCGAACCGGATCGCCCCCGAGCACCTGGAGATCGCGGTGGTCGACGCGGCGCGCTGGGCCGAGCGGATCCGGCACGCCGGCGCGATCTTCATCGGCGCGCACTCGTCCGAATCGATCGGCGACTACTGCGCCGGCCCGAGCCACGTGCTGCCGACGATGCGCACTGCGCGCTTCTCGTCGCCGCTGGGCGTCTACGATTTCCAGAAGCGATCGAGCCTGATCGAGGTGTCGCCGCGCGGCGCGCGCGCGCTCGGTCCGATCGCCGCGGCGCTTGCCGACGGCGAAGGGCTGCAGGCGCATGCGGCGAGCGCCCGGTTGCGCCTCGACGACCGACGCGAATGAGCGCCGATCCGCAACGGTTGCTGCGGCCCGACGTGCTGGCGATGGCCAGCTACCACGTGCCGGACGCTGCCGGCATGACCAAGCTCGACGCGATGGAAAACCCGTACCGGCTGCCCGAGCCGCTGCGGCGCGAGCTCGGCCAGCGGCTGGCCGAAGTCGCGATCAACCGCTATCCGGTGCCGAGCTATACGCGGCTGAAGACGCTGATCCGCGAGCGGCTCGGGGTGCCGCCGCAATGCGGCCTGCTGCTGGGCAACGGGTCAGACGAGCTGATCGCGATGCTGTCGAGCGCGACCGCCACGCCCGGCGCGGCCGTCGTCGCGCCGGCGCCCACG
>DATLGW010000567.1:0-2133 GCA_035540315.1 Burkholderiaceae bacterium
GTGCGCGACCGCGTGCACCGCCCACGGATCGCGCGGGTTCGCATCGAGCGCGGCCTTGCCGGCTGCCTCGGCCTCGGGATAGTGGCCGGATTCTTCCATCCCGAACGCGAACATGCTGCGCACGAACCCGTGGCCGGGCACGTCGGGCGTCCACGCGTGCAATACGCGCGCGGGGCGGTCGCGCAGCATCAGCGACTGCCCCTGGTAGAAATCGCCCAGGTGCGCGAACTGCAGCGCGAGCAGGTCACGCGGATGGTCGATCGACACCCGCCCCCAGCGTTCGGTCGCCTCGTCGAAACGCCCGGCGCGCCACGCCGCGAGCGCCTCGATGTGACCGCGCTCGCGCTCGTTGGCATGCGGCGCCAGCCGCTGCAGCCGCTCGAGCGCGTCGTCGATGACGGGGTACGCCGCCTTTTCGGTCGCGGTCGCGTAGATGCCGGCCTTCAGCACCTGGCCCAGGATGAAGTCCGGGTCCTGCTCGAGCGCGCGGTCGATCGCATCGACCGGATTGACGTAGTAGCCGTGGAACAGCTCGCACGCCTGCTGGAACGCTTCGACGTGCGCCGCCGTCGGCGCGTGCAGCTCGAGCCCGCGGTGGTCGGTGTAAGACTGCATGATGGCCTCCCTCGGTTGCCGATCGGAGACGGAACGGTCGTAGGGGAACGGTCGTCGGGAGTCGCGCGCGGCGAGCCCATGCTGCGGACCGTCTCCCCAAGCCTACCACCCGAGCAAGCGACGCCACAAGCCAGATGGATCGATGCCGCGACCGCTGCCGCGCCACGCGACGATCTGATCGGGCCGCACGATCGCGAGATCGGCTTCGTACAGGTCGCGCAACGCCGGCACGCGCGGGGCGACGTGCGAAATTTCGATGCCGGCGGCCGTGGCCGCGTCCAGCAGCGGCTGCACCGGCTCGCCTGCCGAGGGCTGCGACCGCAGATCGAGCAACGTCCAATCGAATCCGAACGCATCGAACAGCGACCGGCCGTCGGGCAGCCACGCGTGCGGCGCGCGCCCGCCCGGGCACGCGGTCGGCACGTACCCGTGCGGCGAATCGGCGGGCGGCGCGCTGCCGTCGCTGCAGATGACGGGCGAGCCGTCGTAGCGGCCACCGAACGTGACGCCGGGAATGTCGAACTCTCGCCGCGCATGCGCATCGAAGTACGTGCCGGCCGCGCGGCGCGCCGCCTCGCCCTGCGGGGTGCCGTCCTCGAGCTCGGGCGCCGGCCTGAACAGGCCGAGCGAATCGGCGAACTGCCGCGCATAACCGGTGTTGCGGCGCGCCAGCGGAATGCGCTCGCGCTCGTACGAGTCGAGCAGGCCGGGGCCGCCGCAACCGCGCAACGCCGCCGCGAGTTTCCATCCGAGGTTCACCGCATCCTCGACTGCGGTGTTGTAGCCGAGCCCGCCGGCGGGCGTGAACAGGTGCGCCGCATCGCCGCCGAGCAGCACGCGGCCGCTGCGCATTCGCTCGGCGACCAGCGCGTGGCCGGCAGTCCAGACGCCGGTCGACAGGATCTCGACCGGGATCGATGCGCCCAGCGCCTGCTCGAACTTCGCACGCGAAGCCGCCTCGGACAGCGCGTCTTCCTCGGGCTCGTCGTCGCGCAGCTGCGTATGGAACGCGAATTCGCCGCGCCCGTCGACTGCCGCCATGAATGCGCGCCGCTCGCGGTTGAAGCTCACGTACATCCACGCTCGCCGATGCGGGACCGCGTCGTAGAACGACGGCGAACGCAGGTAGACCGCGAGCATGCGCCCTCCCATGAAATCGCGGACGACGCCGGTCTCGCCGGTCCAGCCGATTCCGAGCGAACGCCTGACGCGGCTGCGGGCGCCGTCGGCGCCGATCAGGAACCGCGCGCGAACGCGCTCGGCGGAACCGCCGCCGGTCGGCGCGACGACCGCGACCACGTCGTCGGCGCGGCTTGCGTCGAAAACCTGCAGCTGCCATCCGTAGCGCACCGTCACCGACGGCAGCGCCTGCGCATGGCGGCGCAGCACCGCCTCGACGAATTTCTGCGACACCCGGTGCGGCAACTCGGCCGCGCTCCAGCTGCCGCCGAGCCGGCGCGCGATCTGCGGCGCCTCGGCCGCCGGCGGCCGCGAGAAACGCGCGAGCTCGTAGCGCGC
>DATLGW010000568.1:0-9176 GCA_035540315.1 Burkholderiaceae bacterium
CCGGGAAGTACAGCAACTGCGCGTCGGCGGCGCCATTCGATTCGGACAACCTGCTGCCTCACTGCGATCCGTGGCCGACAATCGTAGTGGCTGGCGCGCGCGCGGGCAAATGACCGGGTACCGGCGCCAGCCGGCAGCCCCGCGTATCATGTCGGCTGCCGAACGACCCTGCGGCCGGCCTTCGTGCAACGGCCGGCCGCGCTGACTGCGAGGACGTCCCGAATGGCGTTGCCGCCGATCCTGAACGAACGCCTTCGGCTGCCCGTGGTCGGCGCGCCGATGTTCATCGTGTCGAACCCGGAGCTGGTGATCGCACAGTGCACCAGCGGGATCGTCGGCGCGTTCCCCGCGCTGAACGCGCGACCGGCGGCGCAGCTCGACGAGTGGCTGGCGCGAATCACCGCGGCGCTCGCCGAACACGACGCGCGCCATCCGCATGCGCCCAGCGCGCCGTTCGCGGTCAACCAGATCGTGCATCGTTCGAACGACCGGCTCGAGCACGACCTGCAGCTGTGCGTGCGGCACCGCGTGCCGATCGTGATCACTTCGCTCGGTGCGCGGCCCGAGGTCAACGACGCGGTCCACTCGTACGGCGGCATCGTGCTGCACGACGTGATCGACGATCGCTTCGCGCGCAAGGCGATCGAGAAAGGCGCCGACGGGCTGATCGCGGTGGCCGCCGGCGCCGGCGGCCACGCCGGCCGGCAATCCCCGTTCGCGCTGGTGCAGGAGATCCGCGAGTGGTTCGACGGACCGCTGCTGCTGTCGGGCGCGATCGCGCGCGGCGACGCGATCCTCGCGGCGCAGGCGATGGGTGCAGATCTGGCGTACGTCGGGTCGCCGTTCATCGCGACCCGAGAGGCGAATGCGGCGGGCGCCTACAAGCAGATGATCGTCGACGCGCGCGCCGACGACATCGTCTACACCAGCTACTTCAGCGGCGTGGCCGGCAACTACCTGAAACCGTCGGTGCGCGCCGCAGGGCTGGATCCCGATGCGCTCGGCGACAGCGATCCGAGCCGGATGAACTTCGGCAGCGAACGCGAGCGCCCGAAGGCGTGGAAGGACATCTGGAGCTGCGGGCAGGGCGTCGGCGCGGTGAAGTCGGTCGTGCCGGCCGCCGAGCTGATCGAGCGGCTCGACCGCGAATACCGGGCTGCGCTCGAGTCGCTGGCCGGGCTTGCGCAGCGGCTTCCCGCACGGGCGCGCGCGGCGGCACCGCCGCTTGCCGCGCTGGAGCGGGCGCCGTGATGCGGCCGCGACGCGCGACGCGTTCGAGCCGCCCCGGGTTCGTTGCGGCGGCGGTGCTGGTCATCGCGTCGGCTGCGGCGGCCCAGCCGCCGCAGCCGAACGTGCTGCCGCCGGGCATGCCGGCAGTCCCGGTGCCTGCGCCGGATACGTCGCGTGCGCCGACGCTGACGCTCGAGGCGAGCGCGCGCGCGAGCGTTGCGAACGACGAGATGATCGTCACGCTCGCGTCGCAGCGCGACGGGACGGAGCTGGCCGCGCTGAACGAGGCGGTGCTCGCCGAGCTGAATTCGGCGATTGCCGAAGCGAAGGCGGTCGAAGGCGTGCGTGCGCGGCTGGGTTCGGTATGGACGCAGCCGAACTTCGATCGGGACGGACGCCGCGTCGGCTGGCGGGTGCGCGGCGAGGTAGTGCTGGAGTCGCGCGAGCTGCCGGCGCTGTCGCGCCTGGCCGGCAAGCTGGCCGAGCGGATGCAACTCGGCGGCGTGTCGTTCCGGTTGTCCGACGAGCGCCGCAAGCTCGAGGAGCGCCGGCTGTTGAAGCAGGCAGCCGACGCGTTCGCGGCGCGAGCGCGCGATGCCGCGGCCGCGTTCGGGTTCAGCGACTATCGGTTGCGGGGGCTCACGCTTGGAGGCAGCGCGCCGATCCCCCCGCCGCGCCCGATGGCGATGCGCGCGGCGACCATGGAAGCCGCCGCGACGGTCCCGGCCGAAGGAGGCGACTCGGAGGTCGTCGTGACCGTCTGGGGCGTGGTCGAGCTGCAGTAGCATCCGATTCGGCGAGGAATCGATGTCGACCGAATTCACCGAAAACGACTGGAAACGCCTGCTCGCGAGCCTGGGCGAGGATCCCAACCGCCCCGGACTGCTCGAGACGCCGTCGCGCGTGGCCAAGGCGTGGCGCCACTGGACCTCGGGCTATCAGCAGGATCCGGCCGAGATCCTCAAGGTGTTCGAGGACGGTGCCGAGCGTTACAACGAGCTGATCGTCGTGCGCGGAATCCCGGTGTACAGCCACTGCGAGCATCATCTGGCGCCGTTCTTCGGCACGGCGACCGTCGGCTATGTGCCGGAGGGTCGCATCGTCGGCTTGTCGAAGCTCACGCGGCTGGTCGATTGCTTCGCGAAACGCCTGCAGGTGCAGGAGCGGCTGACTAGCCAGGTCGCCGAGACTTTGATGCAGCATCTGCAGCCGAAAGCGGTCGGCGTGATGATCCGGTGCCGCCACATGTGCATGGAAAGCCGCGGCATCCGCACGCCCGGCGAAGAGACGATCACTTCGGCGATGCTGGGCGAGCTGCAGTCGAACCTGGGAATGCGCACCGAGCTGCTGTCGCTCGCACGCGAGAACCCGCGCTGACGGCGCGGTGCCCTCCGCGCGCGGTCGCTGGCTAGCGCCGGTCGCGCTCCGATTCGAACGGGACGCGCTCGGGATTCTGGTCCCGAATCACGTCGTCCGCTTCGCCGCTGAGTTCCTCGTCGGTGATTCCCAGCTGCGCTTCCTCGGCCTGATCGAGGCCGCCGCCCAGTCCCGCCTCGCCGACCCCGACGACCTGGTCGGCGCCGCGGTCGCGGTCGGTTTCGAGCGATTCGTCCACCGCAGTGTCCTCGCCGGTGCGGGTTGAATCGGTCGAGGTTTCCAGCACTTCGCCGGTATAGCCGGGGGCCCCTGCGACGTCGGAGCCGGTGTCGGTGGTGTCGCTCGGACCCATCGACCCGAGGTCGCTGCCGCGCTGGCGCCGCTGCACGCTGCCGCCGCTGATCGCGGGAACGTTGTCGGGATCCAGAGAGCTTCCGCCTGCCATGACGCGTCCTCCATCGGTCAGACAGACAAGCAAGCGACGTTCCCACGACCGAGCGGGGGCGAGCCCGCAGGAGGTGGGCATGCGGAATGCCAGCATCGATTCGGTTCGGGTGGGCGAACGTTTCAGTATCGTGAGGATCCTCGATGAAGACTACCTCCTACCGCATGATCGCGATCGCGGTCGCGGCCGCATTCGCATCCGGTGCCGCACTGGCGCAGACCACCGCCGCTCCGGGCTCGCCGGCGCCCGCGCGTTCCGCAACCGCTCCGGCCGTGCCTGCGGCGCCGGCAGCTTCGCGTGAAGCCGACAAGGGCGCCGACGTCGCCCGCGCCGACCGCAAGTTCGTCACCGAGGCCGCGGCTTCGGGGATGGCCGAGGTGCAGCTGTCGAAGCTGGCGATGGAACGCGCGGCGAACCCGCAGGTGCGCGAATTCGCGCAGCGGATGGTCGAAGACCATACGAAGGCCAACCAGGAACTGATGCAGATCGCGTCGGCGAAGGGGCTCGAGCTGCCGACCGAGCTTCAGCGCGGCGACCGGCGCACGCTCGACAAGCTGACCAAGGCCGAAGGCGCCGACTTCGACAGGCAGTTCATCGACTGGCAGGTCGACGAGCACCAGAGCGCGATCAAGCAGTTCGAGCGCGAGGCGAAGGACGGCAAGGATCCGCAGCTGCAGCAGTTCGCGCAGAAGCACCTGCCCGCGCTGAAGGAGCATCTGCAGATGGCCAAGCAGCTCGACTCGCAGCTGCAGGCGGCCCGCAAATCGGCCGGCGACCAGGCGCGCGGCGCACGCGCGGACGGCGCGAGCGCTCCGGTCGGCGGCACGGCGCAGCCGCGCGGGCCGGCAGGCGCTGCGGCCGCGCCGGGCGCACCCGCCGCACCCGGCGCCGGAGCGCCGGCGAGCGGCTCGCGCTGACGCCGGCCGCGCTGCCGCGGCGCGCAGGTCGCGCGGCGCTGTCGCGGGCGGCGGCGCTGTCGCCGTCGCGGCGTGCGACGCTCGCACGCCGCGACGGTGATCGTTTCGCAGCGAGCGTCGGCCGCGCGAACGCCCGGCGCTTGACAGCCGACCGCGGTCTACGCGACAACTGTCGGACCGTCACCGGCGCCGATCGATGCAAGACGAACCGTTCCTGAGCCTGCTCGCGCGCTACCTGAGCTTCGTCTGGCTGTTCGAGCCGGTGCCGGCGCGCGCGCCGCTGCTGCAGCGGGCGGCGATCGTGCGCCGCAACCGCGATCGGGGGCTGCGCTACCTGCCGGTCTACATGCGCCGCTACGCCGGGATCCTGCTCGCGTGCGCTGCGGCCGGCATCGGCTTCGAGATGCTGTCGGCGCCGCTGGTGTGCGGGGCGCTGCTGACCTGCTCGTCGCTGGCGGCCGTCGCGCTGGTGGTCTCCGCGGTCGGGTTCTGCGCGATCCGACTGCGGCTCTACGACCACGGCCGCTTCTGAGCGGGGGCGGCTGCTGACATCGGCGCCACCGACAGCGGCGCCGATTCGCCCGACCCCTTCGTCCGCCGAACCTTTCCGACCGTCGGAAGCCAAGTGCGGCGGCGGCAGCCCGCCGCGCATGCTCGCGGCCGTTCCGGTCCTTGCTGCGCATCAGGTGCGGCAGCGATTCGCGCAGGCCCGGCTCCCTGGTGCGCGGGTGGCGCACGACCCTGGACCCTGCTCAAGATGACTCCACGACGCCTTGTGTCGGCAGCGCTGCTGACGACGCTGCTTGCCGCCTGCAGCGGCGGCGGCACCACTGCGATCGCCGATCCGCCGGCGAACGATCCTGCGCAACAGCAGGTGACGGGCGTGGCCACGCCGTCGGCCATTTCGGTCGTCACCCCGACCGCGAACTGAGGAGCCTGGCGATGATCCCTCTGCCGAATCGTTCCGCGGCCGCAATCGCGGTCGCCGTCGCGGTGAGCGCCGCGCATGCGGCTGCGCTCGCTGCCCCGGCGTCCAACTCGGCGTACGCGACCGAGCGCCAGGAAACCTACGTGTTCGATCAGATCAACGACGCCATCGGCACGACGAACATGATCACGTGCCTGATTGGCGCGATGAACCCGGCGGCGCTGGTCAACCAGGGGCCGTACGTCGCGCTGATCGACAAGAACAAGTGCGACAGCCGCAGTCAAGCCGACGCATCGAACTCGACCGGCAGCGCTGCGGTGCTGCCCGATTACGTCGCTGCGACGATGCACTCGACGCGCGCAAGCAATAGCGAACCGATGCGTGCGCGCGGCTGGCTGTCGTTCCCCGAGGAAGGGCAGATCGTCGACGTCGCGCTGAACCTGTCGGCGGCCCAGGCGCCGTCGAGCGCGAACCCGTACGGGCAGTTCCGGCTCGATTTCTGCGGTCAGCAACGCGGTGCGGCGCAGCCGGGGTGCCGGATGCGAGGACTGTTCGCGGGTTCGGCCGAAGGCCTCGAGTTCGCCGAGCAGATGCAAGAGGAAGGCCAGCAGTACAGCACGCGGCTGTACCTGACCACCGGCGCGAACGACACCGGCGCGGGGGCGATCGAGCTGGTCGGCAACGACGGCAACGGCGCGCAGGCGGCCAGCTTCCGGTTCGCGTACGACGGCGGCTTTTTCCGTCGCAGCGACGGCAACCAGACGATGTGCTTCGACCGGCGGCTGTCGCAGGCCGCGAGCTCGGTGTGGCGCTACGGTGTCTACGACGAGAACGGCGCGCGCGTCGAGCGCGAAGCGGGCTTTCCGATCAGCTTCACGGCCGGCGGGCAGACCTACCGCGGCTACGCCGGTTATTACGGGCTGTCGATGCCGCCGGTGGCGATGGCTGCGTTGGCGAACGGCGCGACCGTCGAGCGGCCGAGTGCCGACGGCGGGGGCGCAACCGGCTACACGGCGGTGCGGGTCGCCGGCCGTCTGACGCGGCACGTGAAGAAGACCCGCAGCATCGGCGAGTTCGCCGGCAGCCGCTTCATGTTCATGCCGTGGAACGGCCTGTCGGCGCAGACGATCGCCGCAATCGATGCGTCGAAGGACGATGGGTCGATTCGCGGCGTGCAGCTGGAGGCGTATTTCGACGCCGACGCGAAGGCGATCCGCGTGACCGCGATGCAGACCTGCGGCGAGAGCGGCGGCTGCGTGTCGCGCTCGATCACGCCGGTGTCGTTGAGCGGCGAGGATCTCGCGCGCTACGATCGCGGCCTGTTCGGCCACAGCCGCTCGTTCGGCGGCGAGGTTTCGCTGCCGCAATCGACGCTGGAATCGATCGCCGCCGGCGCCCCCGCGGGCGACGTCGTGTACCGCGAGGTCGAGCTGGTCTATCCCGGCGCGGCCGATGCGCCGACGACGCTGTATTGCGCGGCGAACTGCCCGACCGGCGCGGCGATCGCGGCAGTCATCGCCGGCACCGCAAGCTCTCCGTACGCGCTCGAGCATGCATGGTCGGGCGCCGACGCGCCGGTGCAATATGCGTTCGCCGCAACCGGAATGCTGGTCAGCGAAAGCGGCGATGCCGCAGTGCCGCTCGATGCGAACGTCCAGCAACTGCCGGGCGCGCTGCGCCACGGCATCCGAAGCGGCCGCCTGGTCGAATCGGCCGGCGCGATCGCGTGCGCCCACGACGCCACCCGGTCGTGCGACCACTCGGCCAATGCCGCGCCGGTCTACTACACGTGGGAAAGCGGGCCGAACAACTGGAGCCAGTTCTTCGCGCTGAAGTCGGGCAGCCAGTACGTGAAGTTCGACGCGCCGCTGACGCTCGACTACACCGTCCCGGCGGATCCGGCACGCTTCGGCGAACACGCCGGCACGACGATCCTGCTGCAGTACGCGGGTCAGGGTCAGCTGTGGGGCGTGCCCGGGCACTGCGTGAGCGCCGCGAGCAACGCGCCGGTATCTTGCGACACCGCAATGGCGCGGTGGGTGCCGTCGTTCACGATACCGGCCGATGCGATCGAGGGCGCCGCGCGGGCGGGCGGCAAGACGTATCTGATCAAGTGGTTGGCCCGCGAGGTCCGGCTGGCGCGCGTTCCCGATTCGAGCTGCGCGTCGCTGTCGCTCGGCGACCCGTCGAAGCTGCCGGCGCTTTCCAAGATCAAGGACCCGACCGATCCGCAGTCCGACATCTACGTCGGCACGCAACCGGTGCTGGCGCCGGACGTCGCGCCGCGGGTCATCGACGGCATCGTCAAGTACTGACGGTCTTTTCGAAGCGCGCTGCGGCGGGTTGCTGTTTCCGGCAAGGTCAGCCGGAGCAGCGATCCGCCGTTGTGCTAGAGCGGCGACTCGGATCGCCGCACTCGCATCGGACGCCGGGATCGTTGTAGCATTCTGCCAACGCGCGAACCCTGATTGCAGTGGGGGCTGTGGTCGAGGCGACGCGTGTTGCGTGCCGGCGGCAATTACGAATGCCGTGGTGCGCGGTGGACGTGTAACTTCGCCACCGACTTAGTTGTCGAGTTGCAATCGGGAAGGGGGCCCGCATTGAGCTCTTCGAGCACCCGTTCAAGGCCGCTCGTGGCGGCCGCAAGCCTCGTTTTGATGCTGATGGCTGCCGCGCCGGCAGCGCAGGCCAGCCGCTCGTCGATGGATTATGTCGGCCTGGTCGAGCGGCATGGTCCGTCGGTGGTCCACGTCAGCGTGCGTGGCCGCCCGAGCCCGACGACGCAGACTGCGAACGCGACGCCGCCGACCGAGGGGCCGCCCGCGCGCAGCTTCGGCTCGGGCTTCGTCGTCAGCGACGACGGCTTCATCCTGACGAACGCGCACGTGGTCGCCAACGCGATCGACGTGTACGTTCACCTGACCGACAAGCGCGAGCTGCGGGCGAAGGTCATCGGCCTGGACAATCACACCGACGTCGCGGTGCTGAAGATCGATACCAGCGGCCTGCCGGTCGTCAAGATCGGCAGCATCGACCGGGTGAAGGTCGGCGAGCCGGTGGCTGCGATCGGCTCGCCGTTCGGCTTCGAGCACACGATCACGTCCGGAATCGTGTCGGCGAAGTCGCGCAACGTCGACGATCTGCTGGTTCCGTTCATCCAGACCGACGCCGCGATCAATCCCGGCAACTCGGGCGGCCCGCTGTTCAATGCTGCAGGCGAGGTGATCGGCATCAACAGCCGGATCTGGTCGCGATCGGGCGGGTTCCAGGGGCTGTCGTTCGCGATCCCGATCGACATCGCGATGCAGGTCGCGAGCGATCTGAGGGCCGGCCGCCGCGTCACGCGCGGCGCGATCGGCGTGACGGTGCAGCCGGTGTCGTCGGAGCTCGCGCGCGCTTTCGGCCTGGATCGCGCGCGCGGCGCGCTGGTGCTGGACGTGGAGAAGGGCGGGCCGGCGCAGCGCGCGGGGCTGCGCGCCGGCGACGTCGTGCTGACTGCGGACAGCCGCACGATCGACACGTCGCTCGACCTGCCGCGGGTCATCGGTTCGCTGCGGCCGGGGACCCAGACCGTGCTCGAGGTCTTGCGCGACGACCAGACCGTGCCGCTGACGGTCGGAATCGTCGAGTTGCGCCAGGAGGATCGGGCGTCATCGCCGGTGTCGACGGCGCCGGCGACCGGCGCGCCGGAAGCCACCCTCGGGCTCGTGCTGCGACCGCTGACCCCCGAGGAGCAGCGTCGCAACGGAGTGCAGGAAGCGCTGATGGTCGAGTCGGTCACAGCGAAATCGGCTGCGCTGCGCGCCGAGGTGAAGTCCGGCGACCTGATCCTGGGCGTTCGCGGTCAGCCGTACCGGTCGATCGACGAGTTCCGCGAGCAGCTGAAGGCGGCGAGCAGCGGGCCGTTCGCGCTGCTGCTGTTGCGAAACAACCAGCGCAAATTCGTCGCGATCGAGCCGAACTAGCCGATCGTCCCTGCGGCGCGGGCGCGCCGCCGCTGCCTCGAGACGGCGCCGGCAACGGCGCCGTCGCCGTTTGCGCGTTCAGGCATTGCGCCGGATGCGGCGCCATTCGGCGGCGCCGGCCAGGTACAGCCGACGCTGCAGCGCACGCGCATCATGCGGCTCGCACCGCTGCACCTGCAGCGCCAGCGCGGGATCGCCCAGAACCGCGAGCTCGAACAGATGTCGGCTCGAGTTCGCGGCCGCGCGCCACGCCTGCCTCGCGCTGAAAGCGGCGGCCGCGAACTCGAGCCGACATCTGTTCGAGCTCGCGGTTC
>DATLGW010000569.1:0-4842 GCA_035540315.1 Burkholderiaceae bacterium
ATGGTGATCACCCCGTCGCCAACGTGGTCGCCGACGGGGTGATCACCATCCCGATGATGAAGCGCGAGGGCTTCAAGGCCCACGTGGCCGCGGCCGTCGAAGCCGCCGCGTCGACCGGCGGCCAGATCATGCCCCCGGTGATGGGCGCGGGCGTGTTCATCATGGCCGAGGTCACCGGGATCCCGTACATCCAGCTGATGATCGCGGCCGCGCTGCCGGCGCTGCTGTACTTCCTGGCCGTGTACTTCATGGTCGACAACGAGGCGCGCCGGCTCGGCATGCAGGGCCTGCCCAGCGAAGAGCTGCCGAAGATGGCCGACATGCTGCGGCGGGTCGTGCTGTTCGCGCCGCTGGTGATCCTGATCGGCGGGCTGGTATCGGGCTATTCGGTGATCCGCGCCGGAACGCTGGGCCTGACGTCGGCGCTGGTCGTCAGCTGGCTGTACCGCGACACCCGGATGGGGCCGATGCAGGTGATCGACGCGCTGCACCAGGGCGCCAGGGGAACGATCCAGCTGATGGCGGTGTGCGCCTGCGCCGGGCTGATCGTCGGCGTCATCGGCCTGACCGGAATCGGACAGCGCTTCTCGTCGATGATCCTGGCGATCGCGGGCAACAGCGAGCTGGCGGCGCTGTTCTTCGCAATGGTGATCGCGATCATCCTCGGCATGGGCATGCCGACGACCGCGGCGTACGCGGTGGCCGCGTCGGTCGTCGCCCCCGGGCTGATCAAGCTCGGCATCTCGCCGCTGGTCGCGCACTTCTTCGTGTTCTATTACGCGGTGATCTCCGCGATCACGCCGCCGGTGGCGCTCGCCGCCTATGCGGGCGCCGCGATCGCAGGATCCGATCCGATGAAGACGTCGGTGACGTCGTTCGTCTACGGGATGGCAGCGTTCCTGGTGCCGTTCATGTTCTTCTACAGTCCGGCGCTGCTGATGCAAGGCGATCTGTCGCAGATCATCCACTACGGGCTGACCGCGTGCGCGGGCGTCTACCTGCTCGCGGCCGCGCTGCAGGCGTGGTACTTCGGGCCGGTCAACACCGTGCTCCGATTGCTGCTGTTCGCGTCGTCGGTGCTGCTGATCTCGGGCGGGCTGGTCACCGACATCCTGGGGCTGGTCCCCGCGGGGCTGCTGGCCGCGTACCGGATCTGGAACGGGGCGCCGGCGCGCGGCGGCACGGCGCGCAACACGACCGGACGCGCGTGAGGCCGGGCCGGGTTCAGCCGCCCGGCTGACCGACGCCGGGGGCGGACGCCGCCATCGCCGGCGCGCGCTCGGCGGCGATCCGCGGGCTCGGCCGCACGTTCATCGTCATCTGAAACAGCCCGGCGGCGATCCCGATCGCCACCGCCGCCTGCCACGCCAGATCATACGAGCCGAGCGCGCTGTAGATGACGCCGCCGCCCCAGGCGCCGATGAACGAGCCGAGCTGGTGGCTGAAGAACGCGATTCCCAGCAGCGTCGTCAGGTAGCGCAGCCCGAACAGCTGGATCACCAGGCCGCTGACCAGCGGAATCACCCCCAGCCACAGCGTGCCCATCGTCGCGGCGAACAGCAGCGTGGACGTCGGCGTCGGCGGCGCGAGGAAGAACGCGGTGATCGCCAGCGACCGCAGCACGTAGATCCCTCCGAGCAGCGCCCGCCTCGAATAACGCCCGCCGAGCCAGCCGAACAGGTACGACCCGAACACGTTGAACAGCCCGATCAGCGCCAGCGCTCCGGCGCCGACGGTCGGATCCATGCCGCAGATCTCGAGGTAGGTCGGCAGATGCGTGGTCAGGAACACCAGCTGCAACCCGCACACGAAGTACGCGGTCGCCAGCACCAGATAACCGCTGTGGCCGAACGCCTCGCGCACCGCCTCGGTCACCGACTGCTGCGGCCCGCGCGACGCCTCGGGCTCGATCCGGTCGGAACTGCCGGCCAGGAAAGCGGCCGGCAGCATCACCAGCGCCAGCCCGATGAACGCGATCATCGCCAGCTGCCAGCCGCCGGACGTGATCAGCGATTGCGCCAGCGGCGAGATCGCCGTCAGGCCCAGCGAACCTAGCGCGGACACGCTGCCCATCGCGACGCTGCGCCGCGCCGGCGACACCGTGCGCGCGGTCACCGACATCGCGATGCCCGACGCCGTGCACGACAGCGCGAGCCCGACGCACACGCCGATGCCCAGCGTCAGCACCAGCGCCGACGCCGACGACAGCGCGGTCGCCAGGCCCAGCCCGTAGACGATGACGCCGCCGATCGCGATCGGCCGTGCGCCGTAGCGGTCGACCAGCGATCCGATGAACGGCTGAGTCGCGCCCCAGACGATGTTCTGGATCGCCAGCGCGAGCGAGAAATCGGCGGTCGTGATCCCGAGATCGCGGATCAGGTGCGGCTGGAACAGGCCCATGCTCTGGCGCATGCCCATCGCCAGGCTGAGCATCACGGCGGCGCCGCCCAGGATCGCCCACCGCTGAACCGCCGACAGCTCGTGTTGCTTCAAATCCGGCACCGGCCCGCGAAACCGCGAATTATAGGTGCTCGGGAAAGTGCGCGTGCGAGGCCGGCACCGTTTGCCGATTGCAGCGGGCGTCAGACCGCCGGCCGCATCGCGGGGCCGCGGCCGAATCCAGGGGGCAGGTGGCCCGACGATTCGCCGCCCCCGGAATTCACGGGGGGCCCGCCGCACCACCCGCGCACCGCGGTCATCAGGTCGTCCAGGTCGAGCGGCTTGCGCAGCCACAGCGCCACGCCGAGCGGCTGCACGAACTGCAGCTCGCGCGGATGGGCCGACAGCACCACCGTCGGGATCGCCGCCAGCGCCGGTTTCGACTGCTTCTGCCGCAGGAACTCGAAGCCGTCCATCACCGGCATCATGATGTCGAGCAGGATCAGGCACGGCGGTGCGGCGGCGGACTCGAGCAGCGCCAGCGCCTCGCGCCCGTTGGCGGCGGTGCGGACCGGATACCCCTCCAGCACGAGCCCCAGACGCAGCGACTCGCGCACGTCGGGGTCGTCCTCGACCAGCAGAACGAAGCAGTCCATCGATCAACAATCGGCACGCGGCGCCGAGGCAGGCGCCGACGCCGCTGACGCGGCCTGCTGCCGGAAGCAACAAGCGCGCCTGCTGCGTGAACCTCCGCGGGCGCTTGCCGCGCGCAGCGCGACCCTCGCTGCGGCACAGCGTTCCGGCCGGGCGCTACGGTAGCGCGAGTCCCCGCTCGGCCAGCACCTGGCGCAACCGGTCGGGATAGTCGGTGATGATGCCGTCGACGCCGAGATCGATCATCCGGTGCATGTCGGCCGGCTCGTTGACGGTCCACGGCAGCAGTTGCAACCCCAGCGCACGGGCCTCGGCAGCGCGCTCGGCTGTCAGGTTGCGCCACTGCATCGACCAGATCCGGCACCCGGCCACCTGGACCAGCCGCGGCAGCGAACTGCCGTGATCGCCGAGCCGCAAGCCGGCGTGCCACGGCGAGGCGCCGTCGGGCCCCGGCAGCACCGTGTGCATCCGAAAGCTCTCGATCGTCAGGCAGGCGGTCGGAATCTCCGGCGCGAGCCGCTGCGCAACCTGCAGCGTGCGCCAATCGAACGACTGGATCGTCGTGCGCCGCTCGAGACCGGCAGCGCGAACCGCTTCGACCAGCAAACGGGCGAACGTTTCCGGGTCGGGGGCCGCAGCGCCACTGTCGGGCGTGATCTTGGTCTCGAGGTTGTAGCGCGGGCGCCGGCCGCTCGCCTCGCCCAGCTCGAACAGCTGCTGTAACGTCGGAATCGTTTCGCCGTCGACCGCGGCCTGGTGCGGCCACTGGCGCGCATAGCTGCTTCCCGGCCGCAGCCGGCCCACGTCGTAGCGCTGCAGCTCGGCAAGCGTCAGCTGCCGGATCGGCGGCCCTTCGCCGCCGATCCAGCGGCCGTCCGGGTTGCGGGCGATGTCGGGATTCAGGCGCAGGTCGTGGTGGACGACCAAGACGTCGTCGGCAGTGACGACGAGGTCCGCTTCGAGCGTGGTGACGCCGATCTGCAGCGCCCGCCGGAATCCGGCCAACGTGTTCTCCGGCGCGAGCCCCCGCGCGCCGCGGTGCCCCTGCACGTCGATGCCGGCAGCGCCGGCGGCGGGCGCGGACCGATCGGCCGTCGACGCAGCGGCCGGCGCAGCGGCCGGCGCGGCGGCTCGCACCGGGCCCGGCACTGCGAGCACGACGACCGCGGCCGCAGCCGGCATCAGCGACCGCAGCAAGCGCGCAACGGTCATCGCGGCACAGGGTCTGCGTTCGCGCTGCGTGAACAGCCCCTCATGACGAGCCCAACGCGCCGATCAGCCGCTGCAGATCGCGTTCCGGCGCCCGGCAGCTCATGCCCTCGCACAGCCACGCCTGGACCTCGGTTGCCACCGGCTTGGCCAGCGCCGGCGGCAGGTCGCCGCGGTCGCCCGCATCGATCAGCAGCTGCCGCGGCGACAGCATCGGATGCAGCGACGCCGCCCACTGCGCAGTGGCCGCCGGCGGCCCGGTCAACACGACGATTGCCGGCGGGCGCTCGAGCAGCGCGCGGGCGCGGTGGATCGAGCATGCCGCATGCGGCGCATCCGCGCTGCGGGCCTCGACGAACGCCACGGTTCGTGCGGCTGCATCGACATAACGCGGCTCGCCGATCAGGTAGCCCAGCGTCAGCAGCGCGCCGGCGGCCGCGCCGTTGCCCGACGCGGTCACGCCGTCGTGGATCGGCTTGGGCCGGTGGATCAGCGGCTCGTGATCGTGGCGCGTGAAAAAGAAGCCGCCGCGGTCGGCATCCTCGAATGCCGCCAGCAGCTGCTCGGCCAGCTGCTGCGCGAACGCCAGCCGCTGCGGTT
>DATLGW010000570.1:0-7084 GCA_035540315.1 Burkholderiaceae bacterium
GCGATGGTGCTGATCCACGACGCGCAGGCCGGCCGGCAGGCGCTGGCCGGCATCGGCCGCAATGCCGGCGCCGCGGTCGCGCGGGCGCCGGCCGTGACCGGGTTGCCGGCGCGAACGATCCCGGTCGAGGTCCACCACGTCGCATCGGTCGGCATCGATGTCGCGCTCGCCGCGATCGCGTTCGGTGCGAGCCAGGTCGCCGTGCTGTCGACCGGCCGCGAGGCGCCGCAGTACGTCGCAGCGCTGCGCGAGCAGTTCGCGATCGCCGATTCGCTGCTCGAGGCATTCGGCTACCGCGGCCGGCACTTCGCGGTCATCGAGGCCGCCGATGCGGCGGCGCTCGAGGCCGCGTTGTCGCGTCTGGAGCCGGCCGAGACGGTCGTTGCGCCGGCGACGTTCGCCGTTTCGGACGAGAAGCGCCGCTCGATCGAATTCGCGATCGATCACCTGGTCGCGCAGGCCGATCCAGCCCGTCAGCCGCTGCCGCAGCAGGTGACGTTGCCGACAGGGTCACCCTTTGGAGCGATCCGGGTCGACTCCTCGCGGTGTACGCTGTGCCTCGCCTGCATCGGTTCGTGCCCGGAAGCCGCGTTGCTCGACAATCCGGACCGGCCCCAGCTGCGGTTCATCGAGCGCAACTGCGTGCAGTGCGGCCTGTGCGCGAGCACGTGTCCGGAGGACGCGATTACGCTGCACCCTCGTTATCTGGTCGACTCCAGCCAGGCGCGCTCGCCGGCCGTGCTGAACGAGGCGCAGCCGTTCGACTGCGTGCGCTGCGGCAAGCCGTTCGGCACGCGGCAGATGATCGACAACATGCTGGCACGGCTCTCGGGTCACGGCATGTTCGGCGGGACGGCCGCCCGGCGACTGCAGATGTGCGCCGACTGCCGCGTCGTCGACATGTTCAGCGCGACCGACGAGCTGACGATCAACGAAGTCCGGCCGGGGCAGGGCTGACGATGAACGCGCCGGCCGAACTGTCTCGACCCGACGCGGTCGTCACGCCCGAGGACCAGGCGCGCGCGAACTGGTACCTGTTCCTTGCGCGTCTGTTCCGCGCGCCGCCCGACGACCAGACGCTGCAGTCGCTGCGAAGCGCGGCGCTGGACGAGGCCGTGCCCGAGCCGTCGAGCCCGCTGCTCCACGCGTGGAACGAGCTGCTGCTCGCCGCGCAGCGCGCCGATGCGCAGCGGGTCCGCGTCGAGTACGACGAGGCGTTCATCGGCGTGGGCAAGTCCGAGGTCACGCTGAACGCCAGCTGGTACCTGACCGGGTTCCTGCACGAGCGGCCGCTTGCGGAGCTGCGCGAGCGGCTTGCCGCGCTGGGGCTCGCGCGGCGCGAAGGCATCGCCGAGACCGAGGACCACATCGCGTCGCTGTGCGAAGTGATGGCGTGGCTGATCACCCGCGGCGACCAGCGCGTCGAGGCGATCGACGTGCAGCGCGAATTCTTCCAGCGCTTCCTGGCGCCGTGGTACGAGCGGCTCGCCGATGCGCTGCAGGCCAGTGCGACGGTCGATTTCTACCGACCGGCCGGCCGAGTCCTGCGTGAGTTTCTCGAGGTCGAGCGCCAGGCGTTCGATTTCGACTCGTGACCGTTATTCCTGGATCGTGGATCCGCATCGTAAGGAGGCGACGATGAAGCAGAAGCAAGCAAAGGCGGGGCGGCGGGGTTTCCTGCTCGGGACCGGGGCCGCGGGCGCGGCCGGCGCGATCGCGCTGGCGAGCGGTGGCGCTTCGCGAGCGCTGCCGACGCAGTCGGCGGAATCGTCGCAGAAGAAGGACGGCTATCAGCTGACCGAGCACGTCCGCAAGTACTACCGCACCACGCTGATCTGAGGAGACGACGATGCTGCTGACGCGCAAGACGGGTGAGCGCAAGGTCGCCGGCGGAGCGCTGGCCGCCAGCGTGACGCGGGGCGTGGCCTCGGCGATGGGCGCGACGATGGATCGACGCAGCTTCCTGAAGCGCTCGGGCGTCGGCGTGGGCGCCGGCGCGCTGGTGTCGGGAATGAGCTTCGAGGCGATCGCGCAGAGCAAGGGCGGCAGCGCTGCGGCGCCGAAGGTCGAGGTGCGGCGGACCGTATGCACGCACTGCTCGGTCGGCTGCGCGATCGACGCGGTCGTCGAGAACGGCGTGTGGGTCCGCCACGAGCCGGTGTTCGATTCGCCGATCAACCTGGGCGCGCACTGCGCGAAGGGCGCGTCGGTGCGCGAGCACGGCCACGGCGAATACCGGCTGAAGACGCCGATGAAGCTGGTCAACGGCAAGTACCAGCGGATCTCGTGGGAGCAGGCGCTGTCCGAAGTCAGCGCCAAGCTGCTCGAGCTGAAGAAGGCGTCGGGCCCGGACTCGGTGTTCTGGGTCGGCTCGTCGAAGCACAACAACGAGCAGTCGTACCTGATGCGCAAGTTCGTGTCGTTCTTCGGCACGAACAACACCGACCACCAGGCGCGGATCTGTCACTCGACCACGGTCGCGGGTGTTGCGAACACCTGGGGCTACGGCGCGATGACGAACTCGTACAACGACATGACGAACACGAAGTGCGCGTTGTACATCGGCTCGAATGCGGCCGAAGCGCACCCGGTGTCGATGCTGCACATGCTGCATGCGAAGGAAACCGGCGCGAAGATGATCGTCGCCGATCCTCGCTTCACCCGCACCGCGGCCAAGGCCGACGAATACGTGCGGATCCGCTCGGGCACCGACATCCCGTTCCTGTTCGGCGTGCTGTACCACGTGTTCAAGAACGGCTGGGAAGACAAGAAATACATCAACGACCGCGTCTATGGCATGGACAAGGTCCGCGAAGACGTGATGGCGAAGTGGACGCCCGACAAGGTCGAAGAGGCCTGCGGCGTGCCCGAGGCGCAGGTGGCGAAGGTCGCCGAGATGATGGCGAAGAACCGGCCGTCGACGATCGTCTGGTGCATGGGGCAGACGCAGCATACGGTCGGCAACGCGATGGTGCGCGCTTCGTGCATCCTGCAGCTGGCGCTCGGCAACATCGGCGTGTCGGGCGGCGGCGCGAACATCTTCCGCGGCCATGACAACGTGCAGGGTGCGACCGACGTCGGACCGAACCCGGATTCGCTGCCCGGCTACTACGGGCTCGCCGCCGGGTCGTGGCGCCACTACGCGGACGTCTGGGGCGTCGACTACGACTGGATCAAGGCGCAGTACGCGCCCGGCATGATGGAGAAGCCCGGCACGACGGTGTCGCGCTGGATCGATGCGGTGCTCGAGAAGCCCGAGTTGATCGACCAGCAGACGAACGTGCGCGGCATGGTGTTCTGGGGGCACGCGCCGAATTCGCAGACGCGCGGCCTGGACATGAAGCGGGCGTTCGACAAGCTCGACCTGCTGGTCGTCATCGACCCGTATCCGTCGGCGACCGCGTCGATGGCGGCGATGCCGGGCGATCCGAAGGATCTGAACCCGAACCGCGCGGTGTACCTGCTGCCGGCGGCAACGCAGTTCGAGACCAGCGGATCGTGCACTGCGTCGAACCGGTCGATCCAGTGGCGCGAGAAGGTGATCGAGCCGATGTTCGAATCGATGCCGGACCACACGCTGATGCAGGCGTTCGCGGACCGGCTCGGGTTCGGGCAGCAGCTGTCGAAGAACTACAAGCTGATCACGGTCAAGAAGCACGGCGTCGAGTGGAAGGAGCCCGAACCCGAATCGATCCTGCGCGAGATCAACCGCGCGGTCTGGACGATCGGCTACACCGGGCAATCGCCGGAGCGGCTGAAGGCGCACATGCGCAACATGCACGTGTTCGACGTGAAGACGCTGCGCGCCAAGGGCGGCAAGGACCAGGAGACCGGCTACGACCTGACCGGCGACTACTTCGGTCTGCCGTGGCCGTGCTACGGCACGCCGCAGATCAAGCACCCGGGCTCGCCGAACCTGTACGACACGTCCAAGCACGTGATGGACGGCGGCGGCTGCTTCCGCGCGAACTTCGGCGTCGAGCGCGAAGGGGTGAGCCTGCTCGCCGAGGACGGCTCGTACCCGAAGGGCTCGGAGCTGCACACCGGCTATCCCGAATTCGACCATGTGCTGCTGAAGAAGCTCGGCTGGTGGGAAGAGCTGTCGGCCGAGGAGCAGAAGCGCGCCGAAGGCAAGAACTGGAAGACCGACCCGACCGGCGCGATCATCCGCGTCGCGATGAAGCACGGCTGCCATCCGTTCGGCAACGCGAAGGCGCGCGCAGTGGTCTGGAACTTCCCGGACGGCGTTCCGCAGCATCGCGAACCGCTGTACGGCACCCGTCCAGACCTGATCGCGAAGTACCCGACGCACGACGACCGCAAGACGTTCTGGCGGCTGCCGACGCTGTTCAAGTCGGTGCAGGAGCGCAACAAGGACATCGGAAAGCAGTTCCCGATCATCCTGACGTCGGGGCGGCTGGTCGAATACGAGGGCGGCGGCGAAGAGACGCGTTCGAACCCGTGGCTGGCGGAGCTGCAGCAGCACTGCTTCGTCGAGATCAACCCGAAGGCGGCCGCCGATCGCGGCATCCGCGACGGCGAGTTCGTCTGGGTGAAGACGCCGACCGGCGCGGCGCTGAAGGTGAAGGCGCAGGTGACCGAGCGGGTCGGGCCCGATCACGCGTTCGTGCCGTTCCACTTCTCCGGCTGGTGGCAGGGCAAGGATCTGCGGCCGCACTATCCGGACAACGCGTACCCGATCGTGCGCGGCGAGGCGGTCAACACCGCGACGACGTACGGCTATGACGCGGTCACGATGATGCAGGAGACCAAGACGACGGTCTGTCAGATCGAGAAGTTCGCCTGAGCCTGACGAGCCGAATCGAGGAGAACCCAGATGGCCAGAATGAAATTCCTGTGCGACGCCGAGCGCTGCATCGAGTGCAACGGCTGCGTCACCGCGTGCAAGCAGGAGCACGAGGTGCCGTGGGGCGTCAACCGGCGCCGCGTCGTCACGATCAACGACGGCGTTCCCGGCGAGCGCTCGATCTCGGTCGCCTGCATGCACTGCTCGGATGCGCCGTGCGCGGCCGTGTGCCCGGTCGACTGCTTCTACCGCACCGACGACGGCGTCGTGCTGCACGACAAGGACCTGTGCATCGGTTGCGGCTACTGCTTCTATGCGTGCCCGTTCGGCGCGCCGCAGTTCCCGCAGGCGGGCGCGTTCGGTCTGCGCGGCAAGATGGACAAGTGCACGTTCTGCGCCGGCGGGCCCGAGCGCGACACGTCGCAGGTCGAGTTCACGAAGTACGGCCGCAATCGGCTGGCCGAAGGCAAGCTGCCGGCGTGCGCGGAGATGTGCGCGACCAAGGCGCTGCTGGGCGGCGACGGCGACGTGATCGCCGACATCTACCGCACTCGCGTGCTCAGCCGCGGTCGCGGCGCCGAAGTGTGGGGTTGGGGCACCGCATACGGCCCGCCGCCGCAACGGCAACAGCCGCAGCAGCCGCAACAGCAACAGCCGACGCAGCGGAGGAGCTGATGAAGCCGCATCGAACGCTGGCGATCGCCGCTGCGATCGTCGGGGCGCTGGCGCTCGCCGCTTGCAGCGAGCGGCCGACGGCGACCGCGACGATCGGGGAGAAGACGTACCGCGGCAAGCCGGATACGAACCCATGGGAGGCCGAACGCACGGTTTTCTCGGCCGGCAACTTTGCGCCCGGCGATCGCGCCGGTTGGGAAGAGGCGATGCGCAAGCGGGCACAGGCGCAAAACGAGTTCCAACGCATCCAGTAGGGGGCCGCGATGAGCAAGCAGGTGGTGCGTACGCTGCTCGCGGCGGCGGCGCTGGGGGCATCGCTGGCGCTGGCGCCCGCGCATGCGCAGGCTCCGGCCGGCGGACCGCAATCGGCGAACATCTTCGATCTGCCGCGCGAGCAGGCGGCGCGACAGCAGGTGCAGCCGCTGAACAATGCGCCGGTCTGGCGGGAGGTCAATTCGAACCAGGTGCACTCGACGACGCTGCCGCGGTTCGAAGGCGGCCGGCTGATCCAGCGCGAAGGCGAGCAGTGGCGCCAGCTGCGCAACGGCCCGATCACGATCTACGGCGGCTGGACGCTGGTGGGCGTGCTGGTGCTGCTCGCGCTGTTCTGGCTGATCCGCGGCACGATGCGCTTGCACGGCCCGCCGACCGGACGGCTGATCGAGCGCTTCACCGCGGTCGAGCGTGCGGCGCACTGGACGACTGCGATCTCGTTCGTCGTGCTGGCGATCAGCGGCCTGGTGATGCTGTTCGGCAAGCACGTGCTGCTGCCGGTGTTCGGTTATTCGGTGTTCGCGGCAGTCGCCAGCGCATCGAAGACGCTGCACAACTTCATCGGCCCGCTGTTCACGGTCAGCATCATCGTCACGTTCGCGATCTTCGTGAAGGACAACTGGCCGCGTTCGCACGACCTGAAGTGGTTCCGCAATGCCGGCGGCATGCTCGGCGGCGGCCATGTGCCGAGCGGACGCTTCAACGCCGGCGAGAAGATGTTCTTCTGGGGCGGGCTGACGCTGCTCGGGGTGATCGTCAGCGTCAGCGGCTTCGTGCTGCTGTTCCCGAACTTCGAGCAGACGCGCGCGACGATGCAGTTGATGTGGACCTGGCACGTGGTCGCGGCGCTGCTGTTCGTCGCCGCATCGTTCGGCCACATCTACATGGGCACGATCGGCGTGGCCGGCGCATATCGCGCGATGCGCGACGGCTATGTCGACGAAACCTGGGCGCGCGAGCACCACGAGTACTGGTATCAGGACGTGAAGTCGGGCAAGGTGCCTGCGGTGCGCAGCGGTTCCGGCCGTCAAGTGGCGGCAGGCCACACGCAGCAAGCCTGAGCGCCCTGAAACCGCTTGTCCGGAGAGCGTTGAGGATGCGAAACAGCGTCGTCGCGGCGGTCTTCGCCGCTGTTGTCGCCGCGGGGACCGCGGCGCCGTTGTCGGCCCAGCAGCAGCGGCCGGCACCGACCGAGGAGGAAAAGGCGCGGGCCGCGCAGGCGGCGGCCCGGGCGCAGGAGGCGGCCAAGCGCGAAGCCGAAGCGCTGGCGCGCGCGCAGGACCGGGTCGCCGAGGCGTACAAGGCGCGCGTGGCTGCGCTGCCTGCGGT
>DATLGW010000571.1:0-19570 GCA_035540315.1 Burkholderiaceae bacterium
CTGGGGACTGGTGAGGTCGGCATGACCGACCGACGCAGCGCCGGCCCGACGATCGCCGCGGCCCCGCCGCGGCCGAGCGCGTGGCTGCGGATGTGGGGCGCCTATGTGCGCTGGTCCGCGCAGTGGCCGGCGCTGGGGTCGCTCGCGCCGTTCGTGCCGGTCGTCGCGCTGTGGGCGATCGTCGCCGAGCTCGAGGTGTTTCCGCGGGTGTTCTTTCCCGGGCCGCTCGAGGTGATCGTCACGTTCGGCCGGCTGATGTACAACGGCATCCTGCCGGCGTACCTGTACGACAGCGTGATCCGGCTGGCCGCCGGCGCGGCGGTCGGCATGGCGATCGGCATTCCGCTGGGCCTGCTGATCGGGCTGAGCGGCCGCGTGCACCGCGCGCTGTGGCCGGTGCTGCTGTTCTTCCAGGCGATCGGCGACATCGCGTGGCTGCCGATCCTGCTGATCTGGTTCGGCTTCGGGCTGACGACGATGACGTTCGTGATCGTCTACACGGTGCTGTTCCCGGTCGTGCTGAACACGGTGCTTGGCGTGCGCTCGGTGCCGCCGCAGCTGCACCAGGCCGCGCGCAGCCTCGGCGCGTCGGAGCCGCGCGTGGTCTGGGAGGTCGTGCTGCCGGGCGCGACGCCGAACATCGTGACCGGGCTGCGCAACGGCCTGGGCTACGGCTGGCGCGCGCTGATCGCCGCCGAGATGATCGTCGGCACCAGCGGCATCGGTTTCCTGATGTTCGATGCGCGCCGCGCCGGTTCGGTCGTCGAGATTTTGCTCGGGATGATCGTGCTCGGCATCCTGTGGTACATCGTCGATGCCTGGATCCTGGCGCCGATCGAGCGGGCGACCGGGCAGCGCTGGGGACTGGTGACGAAAGCATGAAGAGCCTGTCGATCCGCCACTTGTCGAAGACCTACTTCGACCCGTTCGCCGGCTCGCACGTGACTGCGATCCGCGACGTGTCGCTGTCGGTGCCGACCGGCGAGTTCGTGTCGGTCGTCGGCCCGTCGGGCTGCGGCAAGACGACGCTGCTGAACATGATCGCAGGCTTCCTGCCGCCCACCGGCGGCGAGATCCTGGTCGACGAACACGCGGTTCGGGGCCCGGGGCGCGACCGCGGCGTCGTGTTCCAGTCGTTCGCGCTGTTTCCGTGGCGCACGGTGCTCGACAACGTCGCGTTCGGCCCGAAGATGCGCGGCGTGCCCCAGGCGAAGCGGCACGAGATCGCGCGCGAATACCTGGCGCTGACCGGGCTGTCGCATGCGGCCGAACGCTATCCGAACGAGCTGTCGGGCGGCATGCAGCAGCGCGTGGGCGTCGCGCGCGCGCTCGCGAACGAGCCCGACGTGCTGCTGATGGACGAGCCGTTCGCCAGCGTCGATGCGCAGACGCGGATGACGCTGCAGGAGGAGCTGACGCGCATCTGGCAGGAGCGCCGCCCGACGGTGCTGTTCGTGACCCACGACGTGTCCGAGGCGGTGTTTCTCGCGAACCGCGTCGTCGTGCTGTCCAAGGGCACCGTGCTCGCCGAAGTGCCGATCCCGCTGCCGCGGCCGCGCGAGTGGAGCGCGCTGATCGAGGATGCCGACTTCAAGGCGCTGACCGCGAAGGTGCTGCAGCTGGTGAGGTCGGCGTGAGCCTGGTGCGCGACGCGCTGCGGTCGCGGCGCGCGAAGATCCTGATCGGCTTTGCCGTTGCGCTGGTCGCTTGGCAGGTCGCGCTGACGCTGCTCGCGCCGACCAAGATCGAAGGCCAGTTCAAGCCCAGCCCCGCCGGCCGGGTCAACGTGCTGGTGACGCTCAGGGTGACTCCCGAGCGTTTCCACGTCCTGGTGTTCCAGCAGCATGGTAGAGTTTCCGGAACCCAAGACGAATCGATCGAAGTGCGCGGCGTCCGGTATTCGGACCTGGCCGCGGTGGCCCGTCCGTATTGGGTCAAGCGGGTCGAGCCGCTGCGCGACGACTGACGAGAACGACCACCGACAGAGGAGGAAGACGACATGAGGCTGTGGCAGGGGCTCGGGCGGCTGCTGGCCGCCTTGGCGATCGGTTCGATCGCGCTCGCAGGCACCGCGGCTGCGCAGCAGATGACGAAGCTGCGCGCCGGCATGGTGACCGGAATCGACCAGGTCGGGCTGCCGATCGCGCTCGAGCGCGGATTCTTCGAGAAGCACGGGCTGGACGTCACGATCGCGCGGCCCTATGCGACCGGCGTCGATGCGCTGAATGCGCTGCAGGCGGGCGAGGTCGAGACCGTGCAGGTCGGCGTGCCGATGATCGGCGCGGTGCTGCGCGGAATGGACCTGGTCGCGCTGGGCAACTACAGCGGCAATGCGACGAAGTTCGGTTCGGACGCGACGATGGCGCTGATCGCCCGCCAGGATTCCGGCATCAAGCCGGGCGACCTGTCGAGCCTGAAGGGCAAGCGGATCGCCGCGTCGTTCGGCACGATCAATCACCTGTACATCCTCGCGCTGCTCGAGAAGGGCGGACTGACGCCGAACGACGTGACGCTGGTGAACACGCCGCCGCCCGACATGACCGTCGCGCTGCTGTCGAAGGGGATCGACGCGTTCTCCTGCTGGGATCCGTGGCCGATCGTCGCGCTGAAGGACGTGCCGGGCGCCGTCGAGGTGATCCGCGGCGGCGACGTGATCGCCTACCTCGGCTACAACGTCGCGACGCGGCCATGGGTCGAGAAGAACGGCGACACGATCGAGAAGTTCCTTGCCGCGCTCGCCGAGGCCGATCAGTGGATGCGCAAGAATCCGAAGCAGGCGGCGCAGGTCGCCACCCGCTGGATCCCCGGCATCAAGCCCGACGTCGCCGAGGCCGCGATGCAGTTCAACATCCAGCAGAACGACCGGCGCCTGTCGGCGAACAACTTCCGCGCGCTGTGGTCGGCGCAGGACCGGCTGCATCGGCTGGGCGTCATCAAGAGCACGTTCGACGTGAACAAGCACATCGAGCCCAAGCACATCCTGAACGTGATGAAGAAGCATCCGGAGTTGTTCGCCGACCTGCCGCCGATTCCGCAGGACGCGCAGATCGGGACGGGGTATACGTTCAAGCCTTGATGGCGGCGTGGCGGCTGCATGCGCAGCGCCCAGTGCCGCAGCACCGGTTGCTTCGTCATCGTGCTGCACGTAAACTTGTGCAGCACGATGCATTGTGGTTTCGCGGGATGAAGACCAACGTGACGCTGAAGGTGGATGCGGACCTGCTGCGCGAGGTTCGCATCATTGCGGCCGAGCAAGGCCGGTCGGTGAGTGCACTGCTTTCGGAGCGTCTGGAGGCGATCGTGCGCGAACGCAAGGCATTCGAGAAGGCCAGGCGCCGCGCGTTGAGCCGGCTGCGTGAGGGACTCGACCTCCAGTGGGTCCCCCCGAGATCGCGGGACGAGCTCCATGAGCGATAGGAAGTTCGTCGACACGAACATCCTGATCTACGCGCACGACGTCTCCTCGGGCGCAAAGCATCAGCGCGCGAAGACGTTGATCGAGGCACTCTGGCTGGACCGCAGCGGCGTCGTCAGCACTCAGGTGCTGCAGGAGCTGGCGGTCAACTTGCGGCGCAAGGCCGCTCGCCCCCTCGATAGGAGAGCGACACGAGATGTCATTGCGGATTATCTGACGTGGCAGGTCGTCGTGAACGATGGCGATTCGATCCTCGAAGCGATCGAGCTGGAGGAAAGGTATCAGCTGTCATTTTGGGACGCGCTTGTCGTGCAGGCGGCTCAGGCGGGCGGAGCGGACGTCTTGTATTCCGAAGATCTATCGAATGGCCAGCGATTCGGTTCGGTGCAGGTCGTGAATCCGCTGCTCGACGCATGACCGACTGGCCCGCCCGCATCCACCAGGCGCTGCGAGCCGCGCGCGTGCGCCAGGTCGGGTACGTGCCCGACGCTGGCCACGCGCGGCTGATCGAGCTGTGCCACGCCGACGCCGACATCGCGGCCGTCGTGCTGACGACCGAAGAGGAGGGCATCGCGCTGGCGGCCGGCGCGTGGCTCGGCGGGCAGCGCGCGGCGGTGCTGATGCAAAGCAGCGGCGTGGGCAACTGCATCAACATGCTGTCGCTGGCAAAGAACTGTCGGATTCCGCTGCTCGCGATCGTCACGATGCGCGGCGAGTGGGGCGAGTTCAATCCGTGGCAGGTGCCGATGGGCAGCATCAACGACGAGGTGTTGCGGTTGGCTGGCGTCACGCCGTACCGGGTCGAGTCGCCCGACGCCGTGCGCGATACGGTCGAGGCGGCGACGGTCGCGGCGTTCGACGCCGGCGGCGCCGTCGCGGTGGTCCTGTCGCAGAAGATGCTTGGGCGCAAGCGATGGACCGGGTGACGAGCCCGCCGGCTGTGCAGCGGCTCGACCGCCGCGACGTCGTGTCGTGGCTGCTCGAGGATCGCCAGGATCTGCTGGTGGTCACGGGACTCGGCGCGCCGACCTATGACTGCGCGGCCGCAGGCGATCATCCGAACAATTTCTACCTGTGGGGTGCGATGGGCGGCGCCGCGATGGTGGGGTTGGGCTTGGCAATCGCGCAGCCGCAGCGCCCGGTGCTGGTTCTCACCGGCGACGGCGAGCAGCTGATGGGGATGGGCTCGCTGGCGACGATCGCGGTGCGCCGCCCGCCAAACCTGGCGATCGTAGTGCTCGACAACGAGCGCTACGGCGAGACCGGCGGGCAGCGCACGCACACCGCGCACGGCACCGATCTCGCTGCAATCGCGCGCGGATGCGGCATCGGCAATTCGCAGACGCTGCGCGCCGAAGCGCAGGTGCGCGAATTGCGCGTGGCGGTCCATTCGCGCCGCGAAACGCTGTTCGCCGCGATCATGGTCGGCCCTGAGGACCTGCCGCGCGTGCTGCCCCCGCGTGACGGCGTGCACCTCGCTCACCGGTTCCGGCAGTCGGTGCTCGGCGAGACGTTCTGATTGCTAAGAGGCAGCCGGGCTGACCGGCTGCGACGTGAACGATTCACTCAGAGGAGACTGGAGGATGGCCACGATCGGATTCATCGGCCTGGGCCGCATGGGCGGCGCAATGGCGGCGAACCTGCAGCGCAAGGGTTTTTCGCTCGCGGTCCACGACCTGGTCGCGCAGCGGCTCGAGCCGGTGCTCGCGCTGGGCGCGAAGCGCGCCGACGGCGTCGCGGCGATCGCCGCCGAATGCGACATCGTGTTCACGATGCTGCCGGCGTCGCCCGACGTCGAAGCGGTCGTCCTCGGCGAGGAGGGCCTGGTCAGGCAAGGTCGCCGCGGCCTGCTGATCGTCGACATGAGCACGATCGATCCACGCACGACCGACCGGCTCGCGCAGCAGGCCGCGGCCGCGGGCATGTCGTTCGTCGACGCGCCGGTCGGCCGGCTCGCGTCGCATGCCGATGCGGGCAAATGCCTGTTCATGGTCGGCGGCTCGGCCGCCGAGCTGGACCGGATCCGGCCGATGCTCGATGCGATGGGCGATACCGTCCACCACTGCGGCGCGGTCGGCACCGGCATCCGCACGAAGCTGATCAACAATTTCCTCGCGGTCGTGTCGTGCCAGTTGAACGCCGAGGCGCTCGCGCTCGCCCAAGCGTTCGGGCTGTCGCTCGACAAGACGCTCGAGGTCATCTACGGTACGACTGCGGTCAACGGCCAGCTGAAGATCGGCTGGCCGGTGAAGGTGCTGGCAGGCGACATCGAGCCGGGATTCGCGATCGACCTCGCGTACAAGGACCTGTCGTTGATCGTCGCCGCGGCGAACGACAACAAGGTTCCGGTGCCGGTCGGCGCGACGGCCCGCGAGGCCTACAGCCTGGCGCGCGCCGCAGGCTACGGGCGCAAGGATTTCTCGGCGATGCTCGATGCGCTGTGCGAGCTCGCGCGGATCGACAAGCCGCGGTTGAAGAAGCAGTGAAAACGCGGGGGGTCGTCCTCCTGCAGCCGACGACAAAGGAGACTTCGAAATGAAGAAGCCGCCGGGCGCGGGCCTCGACCCCGAGCTGCTCCAGCAGGCGATCGGACCCTATGCGGCGGACCAGCCGTCGCTCGAGGCGCGATCGAAGGTCTACGCGGACCTGCTGGGCTTCGTTCCGCCGCGCGTGCAGGCGCGCCTGCACGTGACCGGCGCGCTCGATCCGACGATGGTCGATCTGCAGGAGCGCGCGCGCTCGCACGCGATGGACATCGATTGCTTCGAGCCGAAGATCGTGCAGCTGATGATCTTCGGGATGCTGATGGTCGAGCTGTCCGACGCGGCGACGATGCATGCGATCGCGGCCCGCAGGGCCGGCGCGAGCTGGCAGGAGCTGCAGGCGGTGATCAACATGGCCTACGTTTTCCGCGGCGTGTCCGCCGCAAACCGGGGCGCCGACATCCTCGCCGAGGTCGCGCGCCGAGAGGCGAGCTGAGCGATGGACAAGTGCCAGGGTCCCGACCGCAGCCCGAAGCGGCCCCGATTCCGGATGCCGCAGGGCGCGTGCGATTGCCATGCGCACGTGTTCGGCCCGCAGGAGCGCTATCCGTTCGCGGCCGATCGCAACTACACCCCCGAGGACTGCACCGCCGATCAATACGCGTCGCTGCTCGACGTGCTCGGCATTTCGCGGGCGGTGCTGGTCCAGGGCGGCCCGCACGGCACCGACAACCGCGTGACCGTCGACGCGATCCGGCGCCTGGGCGAGCGCTGCCGCGGCGTCGCGGTGATCCCGTCGGGGCTGCCGGCGAACGAGCGCCGCGCGCTGCACGACGCCGGAATCCGCGGCGTGCGGATGTCGACCGTCGTGCGCGGCGGCGTCGGCTTCGCGCATCTCGAGAACCTCGCGGCCGATTGCGACGAGCTCGGCTGGCACATGCTGCTGCACATGCATCATTCGGACGAGCTGGTCGAGCTCGCGCCGCGGCTGCGCAACGTGAAGGCGCCGTTCGTGCTCGATCATCTGGCGCGCGTGCGCGGCGACGAAGGCGTCGACAGCGTCGGGTTCCGCACGATGATGTCGCTGCTCGACACCGATCGCTGCTGGGTCAAGCTCGCGAGCCTGTACCGGCTGTCGTCGCAGCCGTATCCGCACGAGGACATGCTGCCGATGATCCACCGCGTCGTCGCCGCGCGCCCCGACCGCATGATCTGGGGCACGAACTGGCCGCACCCGATCCACAAGGGGCCGATGCCGAACGACGGCGACCTGGTCGACCTGATCCCGATGTGGGTGCCCGATCCGGATCACCAGCGCCGGATGCTGGTCGCCAATCCCGCCGCACTGTACGGATTCGACGCAAACTGAGGAGGAACGACGGATGAGGACCTTGTCTCGCGCGCTCTTCGTGATGCTCGCTGCGCTCGCCGTTCACGGGCATGCGCCGGCGCAGGAATTCCCGACTCGGACGGTCACGCTGGTGGTTCCGTTCCCGCCCGGCGGCACGACCGACGTGATCGCGCGCACGCTCGCGCAGCACATGTCGCAGGAGCTCAAGCAGTCGGTGATCGTCGAGAACCGTGCCGGCGCCGGCGGCAACGTCGGTACCGAACACGTCGCGCGGTCCCAGCCCGACGGCCACACGCTGCTGGTGTCCACCGCCGGGCCGCTCGCGATCAATCCGCACCTGTACTCGCGGATCGGCTACGACCCGATCAAGGGCCTGACTCCGATCGCATACCTGGCGAGCGTGCCGATCATGTTCGTCGCCCATCCGGACACGCCGTTCAAGACCGTCGCCGACGTGATCGCCTATGCGAAGGCGAATCCCGGGAAGCTGAACTACGCATCGCAGGGCAACGGCACGACCAGCCACCTGACGATGGAGCTGCTGAAGACGAAGGCGGGAATCGAGCTGGTCCATGTGCCGTACAAGGGCAGCGCGCCGGCGACCGCCGACCTGATCGGGGGCGTCGTGCCGCTGATGTTCGACAACTCGCCGACGACGTTCCCGCACGTGAAGGCGAACCGGATGCGGGCGCTCGCGATCGCGTCGAAGCAACGCGTCAAGGGCATGGAGGACATCCCGACGATCGCCGAAACCGTGAAGGACTTCGAGTCGGTCGCATGGTTCGGGCTGGTCGGCCCGGCCGGCATTCCGGCGCCGGTCGTCGAGCGGCTGAATGCCGTCGTCAATCAGGTCCTGAAAAAGCCCGAGGTCCGCGAGAAGTTCGCCGCGTCCGGCGTCGACCTGATCGGCGGCACGCCGGACGAGTTCGGCGCGTTCATCCGCAGCGAATCGGCGAAGTGGGGCGAAGTCGTGCGGGCCTCGGGGGCGAAAGTCGACTGATTCGCGTCATTCGACCTTCACGCCGGCCGCCTGCACGACTTTCTTCCAGCGCGCGAGGTCCTGCTCGATGAACGCCGCGAACTGCTGCGGCGTGTCGCCGACCGCCTCGACGCCGAGTGCAGCGAAACGCTCCTTGACTGCCGGCGCGGCCAGCGCCTTCGTGACCGCCGCATGCAGTTTCGCGATGGTCTCGGGCGGCACGCCCGCCGGTGCGACCAGGCCCGTGATGTTGCTGACGACGAACGACTTCACGCCGGCTTCGTCGAAAGTCGGCGTGTCCCCGAGGGCCGGCCAGCGCCGCTCGGATGCGACCGCGAGCGCGCGGATGCGGCCGCTCTTCAGGTTCGGCACCGTCGTCGTCGCCTGATCGAAATACAGGTCGACCTGGCCCGCGAGCAGGTCGGTCATCGCCGGGCCGCCGCCCTTGTACGGCACGTGCGTGAACTTCACGCCCGTTTCGATCTGGAACCATTCGCCGACCAGATGGTTCGAGCTGCCGTTGCCGGCCGATGCCATCGTCAGCCCGCCCGGCTTTTCCTTCGCGAGCCGGATCAGATCGGCGACCGACTTCGCCGGCAGGCCGTCGCGCACGACCAGCACGAACGGAACCGTCTGCAGATTGCTGATCGGCGCGATTCCCTTGATCGGGTCGTACGGCCACTTCGAGTACAGGTTCGGCGCGACGCTGAGCGAGCTGTTCGATCCCATCAACAGCGTGTAACCGTCCGGCGGCGAGCGCATCGCGGCCTCCGCGCCGATCATCCCGCCCGCGCCGGCGCGATTCTCCACGATCACCGACTGGTTCAGGATCTCCGCCATCACTGGCGCGACGGTGCGCGCGGTGATGTCGACGTTGCCGCCCGGCGCGAACGGCACGATGATGCGGATCGGCTTGCTCGGATAGTCCTGCGCGGCCGCAGCCGGCGCCAGCGGAATCAGCGCGAGCGCGAGCAGGCGCGCCCAGTTTCGAATCGTCATCGGTGTCTCCCGTGGGTTGTCGTGTCAGAAGTCGTACAGCTGGGCTGGATTTTCGACCAGGATCCGCCGCCGCACCTGCGCATCCGGCACCCATCGCGGCAGCAGCTCGAGCAGATCGACGTCGTCGGGCATGCCGGTCTTGCGGCCCACGTGCGGCCAGTCGCTGCCCCACAGCAGGCGCTGCGGCGCGGCCTCGACCAGGCGGTCGGCGAACGGCTGCACGTCCGGATACGGCATCGCGCTGCGCGTAAAGCGGTAGGGGCCGGTCAGCTTGACCCAGGCGACGCCGTCGCGCATCAGGCGCAGCAGCGCATCGAAGCCGGCGGTGGCAGCGCCTTCTGCCACGGGAACGTAGCCCAGATGGCCGAACGAGACCGGCACCCCGAGCGAGCCGAGCTGCGTGTCCAGGTTCGGGAACTCGTTGACGTGCATCAGCAGCTCGAGATGCCACCCGAACGGCCTGATTCGCGGCGCGAGGCTGCGCAGCGGCTCGAGCGGCAGTTCGCCCTTGCGCTCCCTCAGATCGACGATGTTGCACCGTACGCCGCGCACGCCCGCCGCGTGCAGGCGCTCGAGCTCGTCCGCCGCGACGTCGAACGGCACAACCGCGACGCCGCGCAGTCGTGCCGGATCCTGCGCGAGCGCCGCCAGCAGGGCGCGGTTGTCGGTACCGTAGAAGCTCGGCTGCACGATGACGCCGCGCTCGATTCCCAGCGCATCGAGCAGCCGCCGGTAGTCGGCGGGCAGTGCCGCCGGCGGCGTGTAGACGCGCTCGGCAATGTACGGAAAACGGTCGACCGGCCCGCAGACGTGGGCATGGCAGTCGCAGGCCCCCGGCGGAACCTCGAGCGCCGGCCGTCGCGCCGGCGGAATCGGCGCCAGGCAGTCCGGCGTCGTCATGTCGTTCATCGCGCGCGCTCCGAAGTACGGATCGACCCGCACTTTATACTGCGGCGCTTCCCCGCGTAAGCTCAGGCCGATGGCGCATTACGACCTCGTGATTCTGGGCGCCGGCGTCGTCGGCTGCTCGATCGCGTTCCATGCGGCAAAGCTCGGCGCCGGGCGTGTGCTGCTGCTCGACCGCGGCGGCATTGCCGAGGGCACGACGTCGCAATCCAGCGGCATCATCCGTACGCACTACTCGGTGCCTGAGAACGTCGAGCTCGCGCAGCGTTCGTACGCGGCATTCCGCGACTTCGCCGCCTACGTCGGCGAGCCGCAGGCATCGAGCGGGTTCACGCGCTGCGGCTATCTCGTCGTGGCGGCCGGCGACGCGCACGGCGCCGCAGTGCGCGCAGCGCTCGCGCAGCAGCGCGGTTTCGGGCTCGATGCGCGCGAGATCGACGCCGCCGCGGCACGCGAGCTGCTGCCGCTGCTGCGTACCGACGGCCTCGCGGTGTTCGGCTACGAACCCGACGCCGGTTATGCCGATGCGCACCTGGTCGCGACCGGCTTCGCCGCCGCCGCGCGCCGGCTCGGCGTCGAGGTCCGCACCGGCGTCGCGGCGGCCGCATTGCGATGCCACCGCCAGCGCGTGACGGGCGTCACGACGTCGCGCGGCGATCCGATCGACGCCGGCGTCGTCGTCTGCGCGCTCAACGTTTGGACGCCGCCGCTGCTCGAGCCGCTCGGCATCCGCGCGCCGCTGCAGGCCGAGCGCCACGAGGTCGTCGCGCTCGAAGCGCCGCAGCCGTACCTGCCGAGCTACCCGGTGCTCAAGGACATGGCGTCGGCATCGATGCTGTACGCGCGCTGCTACGGGCGCCGGCAGCTGCTCGTCAGCCGCGGGCTGCCCGGTCTCGTCACCGATCCCGACGAGGGCCAGGCGCCGGTGCCGCTGGATCTGGTCGCCGAGCTGGGCGAGCAGGTCGCGCAGCGGCTCGACGGCTTCGACGAAGCCGCGCTCGCGTCGAGCTGGACCGGGCTGTACGACGTCACGCCGGACTGGAACCCGGTGCTCGGTCCGGTCGAGGGCTGGGCTGGGCTGCAGGTCGCGTTCGGGTTCTCCGGACACGGCTTCAAGCTGTCGCCGGCGGTCGGGCGGCTGCTTGCGCAGTCGGCGCTCGGTCTGGAGCCGGATTTGTCGCTCGCGCCGTACGCGCTCGAGCGTTTCGATCGCGGCCGGCCGCTGGTTGGTCGCTACGGTCCCGGTGCGGTATCCTGAGCGCCCCCACGAAAGCACACGCGCCGCAGCGCGCGATACGGAGAGAGGGCAGGATGAGACCGAGCTGGAAATTCGCCGGCGCGCTGGCCGTTGCCGCCGCGCTGGCCACCACCGCCGTTGCGCAGCAGCGCGTGTTCTTCGGCATCGCCACCGGCGGCACCGGAGGCACCTACTATCCGCTGGGCGGCATGCTCGCGCAGCTGATCTCGAACAAGGCGACGATCGACGGCAAGAAGATCTCGGCAACGGCCGAGTCCGCCGGCGCCTCGGTCGGCAACGCCAAGCTGCTCGGCAACAAGGAGATCGAGTCGGCGTTCGTCGCGGCCGACATTCTCGACGCCGCCTACAACGGCACCGGACAGTTCGACAAGCAGCCGATCAAGAACCTGCGCGCGCTCGGCGCGCTGTATCCTGAGACGGTGCAGCTGATCACGCGCGCGGACTCCGGCATCAACGGCGTGCGCGACCTGAAGGGCAAGAGCGTGTCGTCCGGCTCGCCGGGATCCGGGCAGTATCAGCTGCTGACCGATCTGCTGCGCGTGCACGGCATGAGCCGCAGCGACGTCAAGGAGGATCTGTCGTCGTTCACGCAGGCGATGGACAAGATCAAGGACGGCAACCTGCACGCGACGCTGATCACTGCGGGCGTGCCGACGGCCGCGGTGACCGACTTCGCTCAGGGTCACGCGCTGAAGATCATTCCGCTGACCGGTGCCGAGATCGCCGAGCTGCGCAAGCAGCAGCCGTTCTACAACGTCGTCACGCTGCCGGCGAACACCTACAAGGGCCAGACCCAGCCGATCGAGACGCTCGCGGTGATGGCCGTGTGGGCGACGCACGACGGCGTGCCCGACAACCTCGCGTACGAGGTCACGAAGGCGCTGTACGAGAACACGTCGATCATGGGCCAGGTGCACGTGCAGGGCAAGAACATCTCGCTGGAGAACGCGACGAAGGTCGGCTCGACGCCGCTGCATCCGGGCGCGCTGCGCTACTACAAGGAAAAGGGCGTCGCGAAGTGATGCCGGCGGCGGTCGCGGCCGTGGCGATGCTCGTCGCATCGGCGGCCGCTGCGACCGAGCCGCCGTGCCGGCTCGAGCTGTCCGAGCAGCGCACCGGCGCGGTGCTGGCGCAATTGCCGCTGCCGCCGCGGCAGCCGCAGTTCGCGATCGCGTTCGAGCATTCGGTGCTCGGGCACACGGTGATCGACCGCTACGAGCTGCGCGGCGAGCGCGCGCACCTGATCGAGGAACGCTTCTCCGGCGAGGGTTACGGCTTGCCGCACGCGGCCGCGCCGGGCGAGCGGCTCGGCCGCAACGGCGACGCCTGGACGCTCGCGCTCGATCGCATCGTCGACCCGCTGGTCGTGCGGCCGCTGCGCGATCAGCGGATGCGCCTGCGCATCGGCGAGCGCGAGCTGCTGCTCGCCGACCTGACGGCCCGCCCGGTGCCGATCCTGATCCGGCCGCTCGGCTGCGATCGTTCCTGACCTGCGCGCGGCCGGCGCAAGCGACGCCTGCATGGCCGCCGACGGTTCACCGGTGCGCACGGCCGACGCGAAGCAGTCGGAGATCGACCGGCTGATCGAGCAGTTCGACCCGGAGTCGACGTTCCGGCGCCTGAAAGGCGCCACTGCCGTCTTCGTGACGGTGATCGCGTTCTCGCTGTCGGCGTGGCATCTGTATACCGCCGGCTTCGGCCTGCACAACGAGATCGCGCACCGCGCGATCCATCTGGCGGTCGTGCTCGGGCTGTGCTTTCTCGTGTTTCCGCGCCAGCGACGGATGGCCGGTCCGGCCGAGTGGGGAGTCTCGCTCGCTTTCGCCGCGTTTTACCTGCTGCTCGGCTGGAACCTGGTGCAGTCGCTCGGCACCCAGATCACGCCGGCGGCCGGTGCCGCATTCCTGGGCGCGCTGGTCGCGTTGTCGGCGTTGTCGCTGCCGCTGCGGATCTACGACGGGACCCTGTTCCACGTGCCGCTGCGCGACTGGGTGTTCGCCGCGCTCGCATCGGGCTTCTCGGTGTATCTGCTGGTGTTCTTCCACCAGATCTTCATCGAGCGGCCCGGCCACCACACCGCGCTCGACCTGATGATCGGCGTGATCGCGATCGCGATGGTGATCGAGGCGACGCGCCGCACGATGGGGGTGTTCCTGCCGCTGCTGGCGGTCGCCGTCGTGCTGTACGGCATGTACGGCCCGTATCTGCCCGGCGCGCTCGCGCACCGCGGCTACTCGGTGCCGCGGATCGTCGCGCATCTGTACAAGGGCACCGAAGGCATCTACGGAATCCCGGTCGGCGTCGTTGCGACGTTCGTTTTCCACTTCGTGCTGTTCGGCATCATGGCCCAGCTGACCGGGCTCGGTCAGCTGTTCGTGAACCTGGCAACGATCGCGGCCGGCCGCTTCTCGGGTGGCCCGGCCAAGGTGTCGGTGGTGTCGTCCGGCCTGTTCGGCATGATCTCGGGATCGCCGATCGCCAATACCGTGACGACCGGCGTGATGACGATCCCGCTGATGAAGCGGGTCGGCTTCTCGGGCCGGTTCGCCGGCGCGACCGAGGCGGCGGCATCGTGCGGCGGCCAGGTCACGCCGCCGATCATGGGTGCGGCCGCGTTCATCATGGCCGAGACGCTCGGCGTGCCGTACAGCCAGCTGATCCTGATCGCGATCATCCCGGCCGCGCTGCATTACGTCGCGATCCTGTTCATGGTCCATCTCGAGGCGAAGCGGCTGCGACTCGCCGGCATGGATCCTGCCGAGATTCCGGGGCTCGGCTGGGTGCTGAAGAGTTCCTGGCACCTGTTCATCCCGCTGGTCGTGATGGTGACGCTGCTGCTGATGCAGTACACGCCGTTCCTCGCCGCGTTCTGGGGCATCGTGCTGACGATCGCGGTGTCGTGGATTCCGCTGGTGCTCGGCCGCTACGGCCGCACGATGACGGGGTTGGCGATCGGGCCGACTGCGCTGGTCAAGGGCTTCGAGACCGGCGCCAAGTCCGCGCTCGGCATCGGCGCTGCCTGCGCATGCGTCGGCTTCGTGCTCGGCATCACGACGCTGACCGGCGTGGGGTTCAAGTTCTCCGCGTTCGTGCTCGATCTGTCCGGCGGCGTCGCCGCCGCGATCACTGCGCTCGACCCGCTGCAATGGCTGGACCTGAAGCAGACGACGATTTTCTTCGGGCTGGTGTTCACCGCGATCGCGTGCATCATCATGGGCGCCGGCGTGCCGACGACGCCGACCTACATCATCCTGGCGGCAATCGTCGCACCCGCGCTCGCGCAACTCGGCGTGCCGCAGATCGCGACCCACTTCTTCGTGTTCTATTTCGGCGTGCTCGCCGACGTGACGCCGCCGGTCGCGCTGGCCGCATTCGCAGCCGCCGGCATCGCACGCAGCGAGCCGATGCGCACCGGCATGACCGCTTTCCGGCTGTCGATGGGCAAGGCGCTGGTCCCGTTCGCGTTCGTCTATGCGCCGGTGCTGCTGCTGATCGATTTCACCTGGGGCGGCTTCATCGTCGCCGCATCGACCGCGGTGATCGCGATCCTCGGCATGGGGGCGGCCTACACCGGGCACTTCGGCAGGCCGATCCGCCGCCCGGCATTCGTCGCGCTGAACGCGCTGTCGATCGTGCTGATCTTCTCGAATTCCTGGGCGGCCGCGGTCGCCGCGCCGCTGGTGCTGCTGATCTTGGGATGGCATCTGCGGGGGCCGCGCGCCGCCGCGGCGCCGGCGACCTGAGGCGAAGGAGCATCGGTTCTTCGGACTCGTGCCGCACCCCCGGCCGGCGATCCTGATCAGGTCGCGTTTGCCGCCGAATCGAGTTCGAGGAAGAAGCGCACGATCTCGCGCGAAGCGTCCGGGCCGCCGGGCTCGGTGAACGAGCCGCTGGCGCTTCCCCCCGACCAGCCGTGGCCTGCGCCGTGAATCAGCCATTGCTCGAGCACTGCCCGATCCGCCGAGTCGCGATGGATCGTGCGCGTGTACGTGCACCCGGACGAAGCGCTGCCGCGTTCGGTAGTTTTTCGCAGCGGCGGCGTCGATGCAGCAGGATCGCCATTGACCGCATGCTCGGCAATGGCGACGCTGTTGGCCGGGTGCACCGTCGCATCCGCGTCGCCATGGAACACGATGGTCCGAACGCGTCGAGGCGATCCGGCGGCGGGCGACGCATCGATGCCCGCGCCGCCGCGGCCGCGCCGCTTCATTGCGGCGAGTGCCGACGGCAGGTCGTGCGCCGCCCCGTGCGGCAGGCCGGAATGGGCGCCAATGCCGGAGAAAAGGTCCGGGTACTCGCGCCCCAGCACCACCGCCATCGCGGCGCCGGCCGAAAGCCCCGCGACGAACATGCGAGCCGGATCCACCCGCCACTGCGCCGCGATCTCCTGCACTAGCCCGCTGAGGATCGCGGGCTCGCCGGCGCCGCGCCGCTGGTGCTCGCGCACGAACCAGTTCCAGCAGCGCGAGCGGTTCGCGCGGCTCGACTGCGCGGGATAGGCGACGAGAAAACCATGCGCTTCGGCGAGCTGATTCATTCGGGTGCCGGCGGCGAAGTCGTCCGGAGATTGCGTGCAGCCGTGCAGCATCACGATCAGCGGCGCGCCGTCGCCGGCGAGCGAAGCCGGGACGTACAGCTTGTAGTTGCGGCTGCCTTGCGGCCCGCGATAGGTTCGCCGCAGGAATTGCCCGACTGCTGCCTGTCGGTCATCGCCTGTCCCGACAGCAAATCCTGCGCCAACAAGCTGCTGCCGTGGCATCGGCACCTCGCGTACATCGTCGACGTCGATGACCTCGCCATCGCAAGCCGCTTCATCGCCGTGCTGCAGACCCGCGGACTGCAGCGAGCGCCGTATCACGTCCGTCACCTCTTTCATCGGACCGCTGCGGCAGTCGAGACCGGCGGACGCGAGCGCCTGCGCAATCGTGTCGTTGATGCGCGCGGCACTGAATGTTTCGGAGCCGAGCCGGGAACGAAGCAGATCGTCGAGTTTCAATTGCAGCGCCTTTTCGTTTGATGAGTGGAGGAGGAAGAGGGAAGGAAAGCCGGATCAGGTGATTCGTCCAGCCAGCGCCGCACGTACGGCGGGGCTTGCCTGGAACGCGCCGAGGACCTGCACCGATTCGATCGTCGCTGCCGCCAGCTCGGGCGGTACATCGTCGGCAATCCGCGCCAGTCCCACGACCTGGATTCGTACCGTCCGACCGGCAGCGCGCAAAGCCTCGAGGTCGCCACGGCTGAATTGCTGAAGCCCGAGCGTCAAAGTTCTCCGATCAACGGTCCGGCGGAGCTCTTCGGCGTGCACCGCGAGCTGGTTTCGGATCGCAGTGCGGATCAGGTCGCTGCGGTTCGAATAGAAACCCTCCTGAACCAGCAGGTCGATCTGCCCCAGATCGACGACACCAAGGTTGATCGTCATCTTCTCGGTTTCGCTGCCGCGAGAGCGCAATTCGGACATAAAAGTTGACGTCAGGTGCACTGGAAACATCCATCATACCATCCAATTGGATTCCCATCAGACTCCACCCGGATGGTTGGAAGACCTATCGCGAACTCCTCGTTCGTCTGTGCGCAGCCCGCGCATGGCATGATGACGCGGCGCGGACGGAGAGCGAGCCCATGCAGATCCAGCGAATCGACCATTACACGATCCGATGTACGCGCGAACAGCTGCCGTCGCTGCGCCAGTTCTATGCGGACGTGCTCGGTCTGAACGAGGGCCCGCGGGCGGATTTCAAGTTTCCGGGGCATTGGATGTATGCCGGCGGCTTCCCGCTCGTGCACCTGGCCGCCACCAGCGAGACCACCGGCTCGCTGTCGACGAGCACCGGCAACCTCGATCACATCGCGTTCCGCACATCGGACCTGGCCGCGACGCGGGTCAGGTTGCGACAGTACGGCATTGCATTCCGCGAATTGCCGGTGCCCGGCATGCCGCTGCACCAGGTGTTCCTGCAGGACCCGCTGGGGATCAAGCTCGAGCTGACGTTCGACGCGGCGAAGGAAGCGGCGGCGCTGTCCTGATCACGACAGCCCGACCGTCATCCCGCCGCACACGTACAGCACCTGCCCGGTCACGAACCCGGCGCGCGCATCGAGGAAATACGCCGCCGCGTGCGCGATGTCGTCGGGCGTGCCCAGCCGCTTGACCGGCACCCCTTCGATGATCGCCTTCGTGCGCGGGCTGTCGGCCGGGTTCACGCGGTGGAACAGCTCGGTCGCGATCGGCCCCGGCCCGATCGCATTGACCGTGATGCCCTGCGCCGCGAGCTCCAGCGCCCACGTGCGCGTCATGCCAAGCAGCCCCGCTTTCGTTGCCGAATAGACCGTCCGCAGCTCCTTGCCGAGCGCGGCGCGGCTCGCGATGTTGACGATCCGTCCGAAGCGCGCCGCCTTCATCGCCGGCAGCAGCGCCTGTGCGCACTGGATCGAGCAATGCAGGTTCAGCGCGACGACGACCTGCAGGTCCTCTAACGTCACGTCCTCGAGCGCGCCGGGACGCACGGTGCCGGCGTTGTTGACCAGCCGCGTCGGCGCGTGACGCGATACCACTTCCCGAAGCGCCTGCGCAGTCGCCTTCGGGTCCGACAGATCGACTTCGAGGTACGTCTCGCGTGGCAGCGGCGAGCGCGGCCGTTCGCGGTCGAGGTTGACGACCGAGAAGCCGTCCTGCGTCAGCCGCGTCGCGATCGCGCGGCCGATGCCGTTGCTCGCCGCAGTGACCAGCACCGAATCAGTCATGATCGAGCCCTTCCTCCAGCTGCACGTCCATCGACTGCAGGAACCGCGACACGCACACGTAGAAGCTCGCCGTCAGCGTCAGCTCGACGATTGCCGACGGATCGAAGCCGTTGCGCGCCAGCGCATCGATGCATTCGGCCGATGCGCCGGGGCCGCGGGTGACCTCGTCGGCCAGCCGCAGCACCGCGCGCTCCTGCTCGGTGAACAGCGGCGAAGCCGTCCAGTCGGCGAGCGCATCGACCTGCGCCTGCGGCACGCCCGCGGCCAGCGCCATCGGCACATGGTGGACCCACTCGTAGCGCGCGCCCGAAACCTGCGCGCCGCGCAGGATCAGCAGTTCGCGCAGCCGGCGCGGCGTCTGCGGCTGCAGCCGCAGCGGCCACGCGAAATCGAGCCACGCGCGCAGCATCGGCGGCGAATGCCCGATGATCCGGTACAGGTTCGGCACCGGAATGCCGCGGCCGCGGACTTCGGCGAACATTGCCGCAAGCGCCGGGTCCTGCGGCGCATCCGGCAGCATCGGCAGCCGCGACATCGTGGCGCGCGTCAGTCGACCTTGGCGCCCGATGCCTTGACGACCGGCCCCCAGCGCTTGAGCTCGTCCTGGATGTTCTTCGCCATGTCCTGCGGCGAGCCGCCGACGATCTGGTACCCGAGCTCCTTCATCCGCTTCTGGAAGTCCTCGGACTTGATCGTCGCCTGCCCGGCCTTGTTCATCCGCTCGACGATCTCCTTCGGCGTACCCGCCGGCATCACCAGGCCGAACCACGCGGACGAGTCGTAGCCCTGCACGCCGGCCTCCTGCAGCGTCGGCAGATCCGGCAGCACCGGCGAGCGCTTCGCGCCGGTCGTTGCGAGCGGCCGCAGCTTCTCGGCGCGGATGTGCGTGATCGCCGACGGGATGTTGTCGAACATCATGTCGACGTGCCCGCCGATCAGGTCGGTGATGGCCGGACCGCTGCCCTTGTACGGAATGTGGACGATGTCGAGCCCGACCATCTGCTTGAACATCTCGCACGACATGTGGATCGTCGATCCGCTGCCGCTGGACGCGCAAGTCAGCTTGCCGGGGCGCTTCTTCGCCAGATCGATCAGCTCCTTGACCGACTTCGCCTGCACGTTCGGATGGACGACGAGCACGTTCGCGAACTCCGCGAAGATGATGACCGGCGTCAGGTCCTTGTTCGGGTCGTACGGCAGTTTCGTGTACAGGAACGGCGTGATCGCGTGCAGGCTGTTCGCCGACATCAGCATCGTGTAGCCGTCGGCCGGCGCGCGGGCGACCTGCTCGGCGCCGACGTTGCCGCCCGCGCCCGGACGGTTCTCGACCACCACCGGCTGCCCCAGGTCCTTCGACAGCTCGGGCGCCGCGGCGCGCGCAATGATGTCGGTCGCGCCGCCGGCGGCATACGGAACGATGAGGCGGATCGGCTTGTTC
>DATLGW010000572.1:0-6159 GCA_035540315.1 Burkholderiaceae bacterium
TTGCAATCGACTGCGTCTGCAGGCCGCGGCGCCGCGTCAGCTCGACCGTTCCGTCCTTCAGCCCGCGGTCGCCGACCGTGACCCGCAGCGGCACGCCGATCAGCTCCCAGTCGGCGAACATCACGCCCGGACGCTCGTCGCGATCGTCGAGGATCACGTCGATGCCGGCGCCTTCGAGCGCCGCATGCAGCCGATCGGCAGCCTGCCGCACCGCGTCCGACTTGCGATAGCCGAGCGCGCAGATCACGACCTCGAACGGCGCGATCGCGAGCGGCCAGATGATGCCGCGCTCGTCGTGGTTCTGCTCGATCGCCGCCCCCAGCAGCCGCGTGACGCCGATCCCGTAGCAGCCCATCTCGAACGGCTTGTTCTTGCCGTCCTCGTCGACGAACGTCGCGTCCATCGCCGCCGAGTACTTGGTGCCGAGATAGAACACGTGGCCGACCTCGATGCCGCGGCAGATCTGCAGCGTGCCGCGCCCGTCCGGCGACGGGTCGCCGGCGACGACGTTGCGCAAGTCGGCGACGAAATCGGGCTCGGGCAGGTCGCGGCCCCAGTTCACGCCGGTGTAGTGGAAATCGGCGTCGTTGGCGCCGCAGACGAAATCTGCCATCACCGCGACTGCGCGATCGGCCACGATGCGGACTGGCGCGCGCGGCGCAATCGGACCGAGATAGCCCGGCGGACTGCCGAAGCGCTCGACGATCTCGCTTTCGGTCGCGAATCGAAAGCCCTTCAATCCCGGCACCTTCCCTGCCTTGATCTCGTTGAGCTCGTGATCGCCGCGCAACAGCAGCAGCCAGACCTCGGCCGGCCCAGGCGCATCGGCGGGCGGATCGACCGCCAGCACCAGCGACTTGACCGTGCGCGCAAGCGGCAGCCCGAGCAGCTCGGCGACATCCTCGCATTTTGCCCTGCCGGGAGTCGGAGTCTTCACCATCGGCTCGGCCGGCGGCGGCCGACTGTCGGTTGGCGGCAACGCTTCGGCGAGCTCGACGTTCGCCGCATAGTCCGAATCGGGGCAGAACGCGATCGCATCCTCGCCGGTGTCCGCGATCACCTGGAATTCGTGGCTGGCCGACCCGCCGATGGCGCCGGTGTCGGCGGCCACGCTGCGAAACGTCAATCCCATCCGCGTGAAAATGCGCTCGTAGGCGTCGAACATCAGGCGATAGCTGCGCAATGCGCCGTCGCGATCGCGGTCGAACGAATACGCGTCCTTCATCGTGAACTCGCGCCCGCGCATCACGCCGAAACGCGGCCGGCGCTCGTCGCGGAACTTGGTCTGGATGTGGTACAGGTTCTTCGGCAGCTGCCGGTAGCTCTTCAGCTCGTGGCGCGCGATGTCGGTCACGACCTCCTCGGAGGTCGGCTGCACGATGAAGTCGCGCTGATGCCGGTCCTTGATCCGCAGCAGCTCCGGCCCGTACGCGTCCCAGCGCTGCGACTCCATCCACAGCTCGGCGGGCTGGATCACCGGCATCAGCAGCTCGATCGCTCCGGCGCGGTTCATCTCGGCGCGGATGATCGCCTCGACCTTGCGGATCGAGCGCAGCCCCAGCGGCATGTAGGTGTAGATCCCGCCGGCGAGCCGGCGGATCATCCCGGTGCGCGTCATCAGCCGATGACTGACCACCTCGGCATCGGCCGGGGCCTCCTTCAGCGTGGTCAGGTGAAACGCGGTGGCTTTCATCGGGCGCTCGTCGCGGTCGATCGGGCCCGTCATTGTACGGAGGATCGCGGATTCGGCCTCGGCGCGCGCAGTCGGCCGGAGAAATCCGCTCACGTCGCCGGATCCGCTGCAGCTCCCGCCGCGACGCTCTCAAACATTCACCGTCTTCCACCGCCCCCTGGAAAACAACCACAGCGTGAACACGCCGACCGCCGTCTCGGAGAAAAACACGCCCCAGAACACGCCGGAATGCCCCCAGCCAGCGGCAGCGCCAGCGCCCACGCGAGCGGGATCTGGATCAGCCAGAAGAAAACGAGATTGATCCAGGTCGGCGTCATCGTGTCACCGGCGCCGTTGAACGCCTGCACCGCCACCATCCACCAGCCATAGACGAAGTACGAGTACGCGAGGATCGACAGCCATTCGCCGCCGATCGCGATCAGGGCCGCTTCGTCGGTAAACAGCGCGATGATCTCGTCGTGGCCCGCGAAGAACGCCACCGAGACGGCGACCGTGAAGACCATGTTCATCCAGCCGATGCGCCAGACTGCCGCCTCGGCGCGCCCGGGTTCGCCGGCGCCCAGGTTCTGGCCCACCAGCGTCGCCGCGGCGTTCGACATGCCCCAGGCGGGCATCAGCGTGAACATCATCACCCGCATCGCGATCGTCGCGCCGGCAACGGCCTCGGTGGACACGCCGGCCAGGATCCGCATCAGGAAGATCCATGCCGCCGTCGCGACGAACATCTGACCGATGCCCCCCACCGAGGTGCGCGCGATCTGAAGCATGGTCGAGCCGCTGCAGCGCAGGCTCGAGCGAACGATGCGCAGATGCTCGCTGCCGCGAGCCAGAATCCACAGCTGCATCAGCACGCCCGCGCCCCGCCCGACATTGGTGGCGATCGCCGCACCCTCGACACCCATCGCGGGCACCGGCCCCAGCCCGAAGATGAAGATCGGATCGAGCACGATGTTCAGCGCGTTCGCCACCCACAGCACGCGCATTGCCGCCGCCGCGTCGCCCGCGCCCCGGAAGATCGCGTTGATGACGAACAGCAGCAAGATCACCGCGTTGCCGCCCAGCATCCATTGCGTATAGCGGTAGCCGTGCTCGACGGACCAAGCGTCCGCGCCCATCAGCCGCAACAGGTCCTGCGCCCAGACGATCCCCGCCACCGCCACCGGCAGCGACACCAGCACCGCCAGAGCGATTGCCTGCACCGCCGACAACGCCGCGTCGTCGCCGCGTTTCTCGCCGACGCGCCGCGCGACGATTGCGGTGACCGCCATCGCCAGCCCCATCGCGACCGAATAGAGCAGGAACAGGTACGTTTCGGTCAGCCCGACCGTCGCCACGGCCGACGCTCCGAGCCTCGCGACGAAGAAGATGTCCACCACCGCGAACGTCGACTCGAGCACCAGCTCCAGCATCATCGGGATCGCGAGCAGGAACACCGCGCGCTTCAGCGGGATGCGCGTGTAATCGGCGCCGGTGCCGCGCAGCGCGGCGCGCAGGTCGGACCACAACGAGGGCGACAGCGACCTCTCTCCATTATCGACGTCGAACGAGCGCTTTCGAAATCGACATGCGGGTGCCGAGCCGACGACGGCGTGGACAGGATCCCCCCGGAAAGTCACGCCTCGGCCGCCTCCCATCCTCTGGCGCCTTCAGGAGCCGATGAAAGCCAGGAACGGCAGTCCGCGCAGCGCCTGCACGAACGTCGCCGCAATCAGCGCACTGTAGGCCAGCGCTGCGATCACCACGGCGCCGCGTGCGCCCGGCGCGCCCCATCGGACGAGCAGCAGACCGAACAACGGCAGCGCCTGCTGCGCATGCAAAGACCAGAAGTGCGCGACGCGCAGGTCGCCTCCGGTGCGCGACCAGCCGAGCAAAGGCAGGCCGTTTGCATCGGTCGGATCGCCGCCGACCCAGTGGCCGGTTCCGGCGCTCAGGTATCCGGCGACGATCAGGGTGCCGACCGATGCGACGAGCGCGCCGGCAACGAAAGCCCATCGTTGGGTCTGAGCGACCGCAGGATTGCGGGCGATCATCCCTCCTTGCACCGCGATCGCCGCGAGCAGCACGACAGAGCCGGCACCGGCCGCCGAGTAGGCCAGCTGCCAGCCGATCGCGCCGTCGTTGAAATGCGCGGGAACACCGTGCGCGGCCGCCGAGATCAGCCATGCCAGCTCGAGCGCGCCGACGATGATTGCCGCGTGGATCACGAACCGTCCCGCGCGCGTGCGTTGCGCAGCGGCCGGCAGGTAGCCGAACGCCCAGGCGAGCGTTGCCCAGTAGATCGCGAACGACAGCAGGAACTTGATCGGCTTCACCCAGACGCTGATGCCGTTGACGGTGCGCTCGTCCAGCGCGAGCGCGACCAGACACGGCAGGATCGCCAGCAGTGCCAGCTCCGCAGCGGCGGCCAGATGGGGCTGCCGGCGCGCCAGCGCGTCCCGCAGCGAACGCGGCGCAGCGGCACCGAAGGCATCGACCCGAATCGGTACGGCGGACATGACGAGGCTCCTGATCAGAGGGGGACGGACGCCATGCGAGCGGCGCGCCGGTTCAGGTGGCGCACCGCCAGGAACGCGAGCCACCCGAGCGGCCCGAACAGGAACGTCAGCAGCAGGCAGGGAACCAGCAGCAACTGCGGCACCCCGAGGCGCTGCGCCTCGTCGCGCTCCCAGACCCCGACCAGCAGATCGAACGCGAGGTAGTGGACCCAGCCGGCCAACAGCACCCCGCGATGCTCGAACAGCCGGGCGACCGCATCGAGGCTGCCGAATCCGCCGTCGGCGCGGACCCAGAACACGCCGATCAGCGCGGCATAACACGCAGCGATCGCCAGCGCGGCCGCCACGGTCACCCCGCGCGGCCACGAGTACCGCAACGGCGCCACCGCCAGCGCCAGCCAGCCGAGCGCCGCAACGCTGCCGGCGACCGAGAACAGCAGATCGAGCGACAAAGCCATGATCCTCTCCGTGTTAGACGGTGTCTAGATGATGCCGGCAACGATAGGCGTTAAACTAGACACTGTCAAGTCGTTTCGGAGTCCGAATGGCAAGCACGAAATCCTCGCAGCCGAGGACGCGCAAGAAGCCGCCCGCCAGCTACCACCACGGGGATCTGCGCCGCGCGCTGCTGGAGACGACCGAGGAGCTGCTCGAGCGAAGCGGCCTGGAGGCGTTCACGTTGCGCGAGGTGGCGCGGCGCGCCGGCGTGTCGCACGGCGCGCCCGCGCATCACTTCGGAGACGCGCAGGGGCTGCTGACGGCATTCACCGCCGATAGTTTCGCGCTGCTGGCCGACTCGATGGCCGCGCGGCGGCGCGACGCGCCGCCGTCGCCGTTCGAGCAGCTGGTGGCCACCGGCATCGGCTATGTCGAGTTCGCGCTCGCGCACCGCGCGCGGTTCCAGCTGATGTTCCGCAGCGACCGGCTCGACGTCACCGACGAGGCGCTGCAGCAATCGGGCAGCCGTGCCTATCGCGAGCTGGTCGACTGCATCGAGGCGCTCGTTGCGGCGTCGCGGGCGCCCCGGGGCACGGTGCAACCGAAGATCGCGCTGGCGTGGTCGATCGTACACGGCTTCGCGACGCTGATGATCGACAATGCGGACTTTGCCGGCGGCGTCGGCCGCGACCGCGCGGCGGCGATCGGGATGCTGCGCACGATGCTGGCGCTCGCCCGACCCGCGGTCGAGCGATCTCGCCCCTGATCGCAGTGGGGCCGCGCGCCGCGAGACCGGCGCTGCATCGACGCGTGCGCCGCAACGGCGTTCGTCGCCGCAGGGGTTCGCCGATATAATCGAACGCAGACAAGGTATCGGTGGTGGCGCAATGCTGGACAAGGACGGCTATCGCCCCAACGTCGGAATCATTCTGGTCAATCATCGGGACGAGGTCTTCTGGGGAAAGCGGATACGCGAACATTCGTGGCAGTTCCCTCAGGGCGGCATCAAGCGCGGCGAGACGCCGGAGCAGGCGATGTTCCGCGAACTGCACGAGGAGGTCGGGCTGCGGCCCGAACACGTTCGCATCATCGGCCGAACCCGCGACTGGCTCCGGTATGACGTACCCGAACAGTGGGTCCGGCGCGAGTGGCGAGGGCATTACCGCGGCCAGAAGCAGATCTGGTTCCTGCTGCGGCTGATCGGTCGCGACAACGACGTATCGCTGCGCGCGTCCGGGCATCCGGAATTCGACGCGTGGCGCTGGAACAGCTATTGGGTCCCGCTCGACACGGTGATCGAATTCAAGCGCACCGTGTACCAGCAGGCGCTGACCGAATTGTCGCGTTTCCTGTCGCCGCGACCCGAGCAGTCGCGTTATCTGCGCCAGCATGCGCGGCAACGCCGCGGCGATGGCGGATCCGATCCGCGACGGGCGGGGTTGCGGCCCGAGACGACGCTCCCGGCGGTGGCGGCGCAGCCGGTCGCCGAGGCGCCGGCCGCCGCAATCGATCCGCAGCCGCATGCGCTGGCAG
>DATLGW010000573.1:0-2482 GCA_035540315.1 Burkholderiaceae bacterium
GTCGGCAGCAATCGCTGCGCCGGCGATTTTTCGCGATCCGTCCGACGCGAGGAACAGTGCGACGTTCGCCGGGCGCATCACGATCTGCGACGCGCGCGCTCGATCAGCCGGCGCGAAACCGCATCAGCCTGCTCGCGCAACAGCGCGACGGTCGGCGCCAGCCGCGCCGGCGACAGCCGATCGGCGACCGCTGCGATGCTGATCGCAGCGACCGGCAGCTGCGCGCCGTCGACGACGGCCACCGCCACGGCGCGTGTGCCCTTGATGATGCCCTGCGCGGAATACGCATGCCCGCGCTGGCGCGCGAGTCGAACCTGCTCGTGCAGCTGCGCCGGCGCGAGCCCGTGCGTTGCGAAGCGTGCGGCATTCGACTCGACGACCGCGGCCGCAGCGGCCTCCGGCAGGCTCGACAGCATCGCGACGCCCGACACGCCGATGCCCAGCGGACGCCGCGCCCCGATCTCCAGCGCCAGCACTTGCAACGGATAGCTGCCGACGCGGCGGTCGACGCAGACCGAATCGAGGCCGCTGCGGATCGTCAGGAACACCGTGTCGCCGACCTGTCGGCGCAGGTGCTCGAGCGCAGGGTCGGCGATCGACCGGATCGGGAACAGCGCCTTGCGCGCAAGACCGAGCAGCGACGCCTCCGGTCCGATCATGTAACGGCGCGTCGCTCGGTCCTGCTCGACGGCGCCCTCCTCGAGCAAGACCCGCAGGATCCGGTGCACCGTCGGGCGCGGCAAGCCGCTGCCGGCGACGAGGTCGATCAGGCGGACGCCGCGCTCCTGGCCCGCGGCAAGCAGGCGCAGCACGAGAATCGCGCGTCGGATGCTGCGGGCGCCTTCGGTGCCGCCGTCGGCGCTGCCTTCGAGCGCGCGCTCTGGCCGCACCGCAGGCTCAGCCTTTCAGCACGGTCTTCGGCGTCTGCGCGACCGGGGCCAGCCGGACGATCTCGCCCAGCAGCCCGTAGTTCGGACCGCCGAGCCTGCAGATCGGCCGCAGCCGCGCAGCATCGATGCGGCCGTTCTCGCCCAGGCCGTCCCGAACATGGAACATCCGGATTTCGCCGACGACGAATTCCGATCCGGTGTCGCCGAATGCGATTGCGCGGTGCAGCTTGCACTCCATTGCGATCGGCGCCGCGGCGAGGCGCGGCACCTGCACGAACACGCTCGCGAGCGTCTGCAGCCCGAGCAGCTCGGGCTCGCTGATCTCCGGCGGATGCTCGACGGCCGACAGATGCACCGCCTCGATCAGATCGGCATCCGGGATGTTGACGACGAACTCCCCGGTCGCATGGATGTTCGCGCCGGTGTCCTTCATCACCCCGGCCTTGCGTCCGATGTTGATGCCGATCATCGGCGGCTTCGTCGACACGAACGTGAAGGCGCTGAACGGCGCCAGGTTCAATACGCGTTGCGGCGACAGGCTCGTGACCCATGCGATGGGCCGCGGCACGACCGCGCCGGTCAACAGCTTGTACGCCTGTTGCGGTCCGAGCGCGGCGGCATCGATTTGCATCGCGGTTCTCCTCTGCGCAAGCGTAGGCGCGTGCGCCAGGGCGGGTCAAGGCGAAAGTCCACTGTATGGAACTTCTTCGCCCGCGGCCGTTGCCCCGACGCCGGTGGCGGCCGTACATTCGCAGATCCGATCGAACTCGGAAAATGACGATCGGACCCAGACCGACCTGCAAGGAGACGCCGGTGTCCAACATCTTTCCGCTGTGTCGCCTGCTCGCGATCGCAGTCGTTGCCGCGCTCGCCGCCCCCGTCGCCGTCGCGCAGAAGTGGCCGGAAAAGCCGGTGCGACTCGTCGTGCCGTACCCGCCCGGGGGCAACGTCGACGTGGCCGCGCGCACGGTCGCTCCGAAGCTGCAGGAGCATTTCGGGCAGCCGTTCCTGGTCGAGAACAAGCCGGGCGCCGGCGGAATGATCGCCGGCGAATTCGTCGCCAAGAGCCCGGCCGACGGCTACACGTTCTTCTTCACGGCGAACGGACCGCTGCTGTTCTCGCCACTGATCTTCGGGCGCTCGCCGTACCAATGGGACCGCGACTTCGTGGCCGTCAGCTCGGTGTCGTTCACGCCGCTGGTGCTGCAGGTCCATCCGTCGGTGCCGTTCAAGACGCTGGCGGAGCTGATCGAGCATGCGCGCAGCAATCCCGGCAAATTGACGATGGCTTCGCCCGGTGCCGGCACGACGAACCACTTGCTCAGCGAGCTGCTGCAGGGGCTGACCGGCGCGTCGTGGACGACGGTCCACTACAAGGGCAATGCGCCGGCGACGCAGGACCTGATCGGAGGGCAGGTGCAGTTCAATTTCGACCAGGTGTCGGTCGCGCTGCCGTTCATCAAGCAGGGTCGCGTGCGTGCGCTCGCGGTGAGCACCGAACGGCGCGTTGCCTCGCTGCCGGACGTGCCGACGTTCGCCGAGGCCGGATTCCGCGGCGCCGAGGCCGCCACGTTCACGGGCATCCTCGCGCC
>DATLGW010000574.1:0-2740 GCA_035540315.1 Burkholderiaceae bacterium
CGTTGACGGTCGCGGCGCTGATTCTGGCGATCGCGCTTTCCCGCGGCGCCACCGAGGCCGGGTGGCGCTTCCTGTACGCCGCAACGGTCCTGGTGCCGGCGGCGCTCGCGTCGCTGGTCGCGCTGTGCGCGGCGCGCCGGCTGGTCAACGGCAAGCCGTTTCCGCTGCAGTGGGCCACTGCGGTCGGCGTGCCGGCCGTGCTGACCCTGGGGATCGCAACCGCGGTGCAGCCGTTCGTCGAACCCGACCTGTTCGGAGCGGCGCTTGCGTACTGGGTCGCCAGCCGCGCGCTGCTCGCGGCCGCGGCTGCCTACCTGTTCGTCGAGTATTTCCGGCTGCGCGCGCGCGCATTCTCGCCGTCGTTCTCCGAAGCCCGGCTGCAGGCGCTGCAGGCGCGCATCCGGCCGCACTTCCTCTTCAACAGCCTCAACACGGTGCTGGCGCTGATGCGCCGCGATCCGCGGCGCGCCGAGGCGACGCTCGAGAACCTCGCGGACCTGTTCCGCGTGTTCATGCGCGACGCGCGCGAGCTGGTGCCGCTGGACGACGAAGTCGTGACCTGCAAGGAATACCTGGCGATCGAGCAGCTGCGGCTCGGCGAGCGACTGCGCGTGCAGTGGGACATCGACGAGATGCCCGGCGATGCGCTGATCCCGTCGCTTCTGCTGCAACCGCTGATCGAAAACGCGGTGCATCACGGCATCGAGCCGCGCAGCGACGAAGGCACGATCCGCATCGCGATCGGCCGGCGCGGCGAGCGGGTGCGTGTGGAAATTACTAATCCGCTGTCGCCGCACCCGCCGACGCGGCCGGGCAATCAGATGGCGCTGTCCAACGTGCGGGAACGGCTGATGCTGCTGTACGATATGGAAGCCGAGCTCAAGGGCGGTCCCGAAGACGAGCAGTTTCGGTTGCAACTCGAGTTCCCTTATCGCCAAGAAAGACGACGCCGTGTCCGACGCTACATCGATCCTGATCGTTGACGACGAAGCCCCCGCACGAGCGCGGCTGCGCGAGGTGCTCGCCGATCTCGCTCCCGAATTTCCGCACCGCATCGTCGGCGAAGCCGCGAACGCGCCCGAGGCGCTCGCGCAGATCGAGTCGCAGCGGCCGCAGATCGTGCTGATGGACGTGCAGATGCCCGGAATGACCGGAATCGAGCTGACCCGTCACATCTCGGCGCGCGCGGCCGAGGCCGACAGCGAGGATCCCAAGCCGATGCCGCTGGTGATCTTCGTGACCGCTTTCGACGAGTTCGCGGTCGACGCGTTCGAAGTCAACGCGCTCGACTATCTTCTGAAGCCGGTGCGCTCGCAGCGGCTGCTCGGCGCGCTCAAGCGCGCGAAGACGCTGATGCCGGCCGAGCATCTCGAGGCGCTCGACCAGCTGGTCCGAGCGACGAACACCCGGCGCCGGCATCTGTCGGTGCACGAGCGCGGCCGCGTGATCCTGGTGCCGCTCGAGCAGGTGATCTATCTGAAGGCGGAACTGAAATACATCACCGTGCGCACCCGCGAACGCGAATTCCTGATCGAGGAGTCGTTGACGTCGCTCGAAGAGGAATTCAAGGACCGCTTCGTTCGGATCCACCGCAACGCGCTGGTCGCGAGGCCGTCGATCGCAGGGTTCGAGCGGGTCACGCCGACCGGCGAGGGCGAAGCCGGAGACCCGTACTGGCAGGTCGTGCTGCGCGAAGTGTCGGAGAAGCTGCCGGTCAGCCGCCGGCAGTGGTCGATCGTGAAGGGCCTGGTCAGCTGAACTCCGCTTCGGCCGCTCCCGCCCGGCTGGTGATCGCCACGCGCGAGAGCCGGCTGGCGCTGTGGCAGGCGCATCACGTCCAGCAGCGCCTGCAGTCGGTGCACGCCGGCTGCACCGTCGAGCTGCTCGGACTGACGACGACCGGGGACCGGATCCTCGATCGGCCGCTCGCGGCGATCGGCGGCAAGGGCCTGTTCACCAAGGAGCTCGAGCAGGCGCTGGCGGATTCGCGCGCGGATCTGGCGGTGCATTCGCTGAAGGACGTTCCGATGCAGCTGCCCGAGGGATTCACGCTGGCGGCCGTGCTGGAGCGGGCCGATCCGCGCGATGCGCTGGTGTCGTCTCGCTTCGGCTCGCTGCGCGAGCTGCCGCCCGGGGCGCGGGTCGGCACGTCGAGCCTGCGGCGCGCCGCGCAGCTGTCCGACGCGTTTCCGCAGATCCAGGTGCTGCCGCTGCGCGGCAACGTCGACACGCGGCTGGCGAAGCTCGACCGCGGCGAATACGATGCAGTCGTGCTGGCGGCGGCCGGATTGAAGCGGCTCGGTCTGGCGCACCGGATTCGCGAGCTGCTGGCGCCGTCGCTGAGCCTGCCGGCACCGGGGCAGGGCGCGCTTGGAATCGAAGTGCGGGCGGGGCGAGACGAGCTGCTGCAGTGGCTCGCGCCGTTGGCGCACCGGCGCACGTGGCTCGAGACGACGGCCGAGCGCGCGGTCTCGCGCGCGCTCGGGGGCAGCTGCCGGGTGCCGCTGGCTGCGTATGCGGTGCAGCAGCCCGACGGCACGATGCGGCTCGACGCGATGCTCGCGGTGGACGGCGAACCGAAACCGCGCCGCGCCGGCGCGCAGGCGCCGGTCGCCGATTTCGATGCGGCCGCCGAATTGGGCGAACGGGTCGCTGCGGCGCTCGCGGCGCCTGGCGGCTCCAAGGACTGAGGGCGAGTCGATGCGTCCGGTCGTCGTATTGACTCAGCCGATCCAGCGCG
>DATLGW010000575.1:0-10741 GCA_035540315.1 Burkholderiaceae bacterium
CGGCGGCCCCCCGGCCCGCGTGACCGCGTTCGGCTCGGACCCGGAACGAAGGCTCAGCGACTACTTCACCGTGGTGCTCGAATGGGGCGACGGCGCGCGCGCGGTGCTGCACCAGTGCCTGGGCGGCTTCGAGCACCACACGGTGCTCGAGATTGCAGGCAGCGGCGGTGCGATTCGGACCTGGTGGAGCGGAACGATGGATCGAACGCTCACGCCGAGCTTCGAGATGAAGCGGCGCATCGGCGAGGGACCCGTCGAGATCGTCGACGTGCCGCTGTCGGGCGAGGTATTCGAGCTCGAGGAGAACCTGCGGCAGGCCTATGCGGGTTTTGCCGCGGGCAGGTCGGTGATGCCGCCGGAGACGGCCCGTGCCAGCGTCGCAGTGGCACTTGCGGCCGAGCGATCGTGGCTCGAGGCGCGGACGGTGGCGCTGGATCCGAACGCGTTTCGATGATCGCCGGCTGACGCTGGCGGCGCGGGCCGGCCCCGGCTATCCTTCGGCTACGACGACGGCCGCACCCCCGGCGTCTCGATCGGCATTCCCCTGGCGCGATGCGCAAGGTACAGCTCGAGCTCGATCAGCTCCTGCGATCCGTACGCGCGGGTTCGGCGCGCACGCCGACCATGCATCCGCGCAGCCGCCGCTGCAGCGACCCGACCGCAGCATGGCAAATTGTGCCACCGGCTAGTGCGTTGCCGACTGCCGCCCAACCCCCACCGCCCGCCTGATGAACCGCTCCTTGCCCGCGTTGTACGCATCCCGGTCGTGCGGAAACCGCCGCGCCAGATCCTCCTTCAACGCCTGATACCGCGCCTCCAGCGCCAGGTCGCTGCGCAGCGCATCGCGAAACTGCAGCCGGTCGATCCATTCGCGGCTGCCGATCGTCACCAGGTGCAGCTGATGGGTTCGCTTGCCATCGCGATGGCGCAGCAGCCAGCGCCGCCCGTCGAAGCCCTGGTTCAGCGCCGGAACATAGTCGTAGCCGCAGCGCTGCAGCTGCGGGATCAGCGACTCGAGCGGCACGCCGGTCGGCACGCCGGCCAGCAGGTCGATGATCGGCTTGGCGCGCAGACCGTGGACCGCAGTGCTGCCGAAATGCTCGATCGCGGCGAATGCGCCCGGCATGCGCCGCATCAGCCGGCGGCGTTCGGCGGCGAACCTGCGCCGCCATCGCGGGTCGGGATCGGCGAGCTCGACGCCCTCGTCGAGGGCCAGCTTCAGCGATTCGTCCCGGTTCACCGGCCAGGTGCAGCGCCGCCCACGGCAGGCGCACCGCCGATCGACGCCGGCCGCGCTTCGGCCGCGGCGGCCTCGAGCCGGCGGATGTCGCGGAACAGCCGCTCGCTGGTCAGCTGCAGGAAATAGAAGCCGAACTTCGGGTTCTGGAAATACAGCTCGCGCACCTGCTGATAGCTGATCGTCAGCACCTCGCCGGCTTCGACGCACTCGAACGATTGCGTGCGCCGATTGCCGGGTGCGACGAAGCCGAGCTCGCCGATCACCTGGCCCGGGCCGACGTCGGTGCCGATCTCCACCAGACGATAACGGCCGCTGACCGTGTAGAACATCCGGTCGGCGGTGTCGCCGGCGCGAAACAGCATCTCGCCGGCAGTGCATCTTCGGCTGCTCATGAACGGCTTGAGCCAGTCCATCGACAGGTCGCCCTGCGCGGCCGCGGCGACCTTCTTGACGAGCTGCAGCATCTGGTACAGGCGCACCGAGTTCAGCGGCAGCAGCACCAGGTGCAGAACCATCGTCGGATACGCGGCGGCAGAGAAACCGTAGACGATGAAAATGCAGTTGCCGACGATCCCGAACGTTCGCAGCGGGATCATCGTCTTCATCGAATAGGTGGCGATGATCACCGCGGCGCCGACATAGCCGAGGATCTCGATGACGGTCATTCGCTCTCCCTGCTGCAGTCTCTCGTGGCGCAGGCAGCGTAAAGGGTGCGGCGGCCTGTGGCAAGGATCCGCAACTCGCCCCGGATCGCCGCTGTCGCGATCGGCGGCTAAACTGGCAACTGCGTTTCGCCGCACCGTGCACCGACGAGATGACTGCGTCGCCCCTGACCGATCCTGCGCCGGCTGCGCTGCCGCCGGGATTTTGTTGGCTGTTCGACGGCAGCGAGCCGCCGGAAACGGTGTTCGCGCGATGGGTGATGGCCGGCCCCGGCCGCTTCGACAAAGTGAGGCGGATGCTGGTCGCGCGTCCGCAACGCGATCACGGCGTGCTGTTCTACGCGGCCCAGCGATTCGAGGATTTAAATACAGATCGACGAGGAGGCCGGGGGCGATCCATCCAAAGGCGAACCCGACGGACGTGCGTACAACCGGACCGGCGCGATCTACAAGGTCACGCGCTTGGGCTCCGGCGCCGGCGAGCAGCGCTACACGAACGCGCAGCGACTCGCGGCGCGGCAGTGGCATCGCTACCAGATCGACGTCATCGGCCACGAGGTCACGGTCTGGCTGAACGGCGCGCCGGCGACGAAGTTCCGGCGCGATCCGAGCGAAACGCACCGCGGCAATCCGCCCAGCGTCGATCCCGATTCCGGCTGCGTCGGAATCCAGGCGCACACCGGGGTCGTTGCGTTCGCGAACATCGCAATTCGCGCATCGCACTGAGCCTGCGTCCACATACGCCGCCGATGCGATGACACGCCGTGCTGCCGGACAACGCACCTGCCCCGCGGTGCTGATCGCCGCCCCCGCGTCCGGCCAGGGCAAGACCACGGTCACTGCCGGGCTCGCCCGCGCGCTGCGCGACGCCGGCCACCGCGTGCGCGTCTTCAAGGTCGGCCCCGACTTCCTCGACCCGATGATCCTCGAACGCGCCAGCGGCGCGCCCGTCCATCAGCTCGACCTGTGGATGTGCGGCGAAGCGCAGTGCCGCGCGCTGCTGCACGATGCGGCGGCGCAGGCGGACGTGATCCTGGTCGAAGGCGTGATGGGGCTGTTCGACGGCAAGCCGTCGAGTGCGGACCTCGCGCGCCGCTTCGGACTGCCGCTGCTCGTGGTGGTCGACGCCTCGGCGATGGCGCAGACCTTCGGCGCGATCGTTTACGGCCTCGCGACGCTCGACCCTTCGCTTCGCTGCATCGGCGCGGTCGCGAACCGGGTGGCCGGCGACGGCCATGCGGCGATGCTGCGCGAATCGATGCCGGCCGGCCTGCCGCTGCTCGCGGCGCTGCCGCTGCGCGCACAGGCCGCGCTGCCGGACCGTTATCTGGGACTGCATCAGCCGCACGAGATCGCCGACCTCGAGTCGCGACTGCAGGCGCTGGCGGGCGACGACTGGCGCGCGCCTGCGGACGATCTGTTGGCGGTGCTGCGGCCGTCTGCGGCATCGTTCGAAGCCCCGCAGCCAGCCGCTTCGGCCGCATTGCTGCACCGACGTCGGATCGCGGTCGCGCGCGACGCGGCATTCTCGTTCATCTATCCCGCGAATCTCGATGCGCTGCGGGCACTGGGCGCGACGATCGAGTTCTTCTCGCCGCTCGACGACGACGCGCTGCCGCCGGCCGATGCGGTGTGGCTGCCCGGCGGCTACCCGGAGCTGCATGCCCGGCGGCTGGAAGACAACCTGCGGATGCGCGAGCAGCTGCGCGCGTTTTGCGCGGCCGGACGACCGCTGCTGGCCGAATGCGGCGGCCTGATGGTCCTGCTCGAGCGGATGACCGACGCGAGCGGACAGCAGTTCGCGATGGCCGGCGTGCTGCCGGGCGCGGTGTGGATGCAGGACACGGTGGCCGCGATCGCGTCGCAGCAGGTCGAGCTGCCCGAGGGGACGCTGCGCGGCCACACGTTCCACCACTCGCGGATGTCGACGCCGGTGCAGCCGATTGCGCGCGGCCGCTGTCCGGCCGGGGGCCGCACGGCAGAGCCCGTCTACCGGCACGGGGCGATCACCGCCTCGTACGTCCACTTCTATTTCCCGTCGAATCCGGCGGCGGTTGCCGCAATCCTCGGCAGCTGACCGGGCCAGGCGTGGCGGCGGCGAAATGGCGGCAGTATGATCGCCGCCGGCAGCAGGAGATATCGGAGATGGATCAGCCGCAGCAGGCGCCCGACGTCAGCTCGTATCGCCGGATCATGCAGTCGGTACGCGGCTTCATGTTGACGCAGGCGTTGCACGTGGCGGCGAAGCTCGCGCTGTTCGACCACATCGGCGATGGCGACGCGAGCCCCGCGGAGCTCGCGCAGGCGACGGGCGCGCACGAGCCGTCGCTGCGCAGGCTGCTGCGGTTCCTGGGTTCGCTCGACGTGCTGCGCGAAACCGCCGAAGGGCGATTTCGGATCGGCGAGCTGGGACGGGCGCTGCGTGCGGACCACCCGTTCTCGGCGCGCGCGATGGCGATCATGTACGGCGAGCCGTTCATCTGGCAGGCCTGGGGCAGCCTGCACGAGGCGGTGCTCAGCGGCCGCAGCGCCTTCGAGGTCGCGCACGGCGAACCGTTGTTCGATCACCTCGCGCGGCACCCGCAAGATGCGGCAGTTTGGGAGGCGGCGATGAGCGGCGCCACCGCGATCGAGGTGCCGGCGGTGCTGCCGGCGTACGACTTCTCGCGCTTTGCGCGCGTGGTCGTCGTCGGCGGGCGCGGGCTGCTGCTGGTGGGTCTGCTCAAGCGTTATCCGCAGATGAGCGGCATCGTTTGCTGCGCCGGTCCGGCCGACCCGGCAATACGCGCGCGAATCGAAGCGGCACCCGACTGGCCGGAGGTCGCCGACCGCTGCCGCATCGCCGACGGCGATGCGTTCGCATTCGGCTCGATCCCCCCGGGGGCCGATCTGTATCTGATCAAGCGCGTGCTGCACGAATGGGACGATCCGGAGGCGGTCCGGTTGCTGACGAACGTGCGGGCGGCAATCCCCGACACCGGAACGTTGCTGGTGCTCGACGCGGTGCTCAAGGCGCCGAACGAGTCCGACCTCGCGCAGTGGCTCGATCTGAACATGCTGGCGCTGCTGTCGGGGCGCGAGCGCACGGAGGACGAGCTCGCCGGGCTGCTGTCGGAGGCGGGGTTCCGGCTCGCGCGCACAGTGCCGGCCGGTGCGCTGTCGATTCTCGAGGCGGTCCCGTTCTGACGCGGAGACGACGCAAATGCTCGGCGCGATCGCAGGTGACGTGATCGGATCGGTGCACGAGCACGCCGGCACGAAGACGAAGTATTTTCCGCTGCTCGCGCCGCATTGCCGGTTCACCGACGACTCGGTGCTCACGGTGGCGGTGGCCGATGCGCTGCTGGGGCCGCGCGACTACGTCGACGCGTTCCACGACTGGTTCTGGCGTTATCCGCACGCCGGTTATGGCGGCACGTTCGCGCACTGGGCGCTGTCGCGGCGGCGCGAACCGTACAACAGCTGGGGCAACGGCGCGGCGATGCGGGTCAGCCCGATCGCGTGGGCATTCGATTCGCTCGACGAGGTGCTCGCCCAGGCGCGCCGCAGCGCCGAGGTCACGCACGATCATCCGGAGGGGATTCGCGGCGCTCAGGCGACGGCGGCCGCGGTGTTCCTTGCGCGGCAGCGTCGTTCGAAGCAGGAGATCCGCGATGAGATCGAGTGCCGGTTCAACTACCGGCTCGACGCGCCGCTCGACGCGATTCGGCCCTCGTACCGCTTCGACGTGTCGTGCCAGGGGTCGGTGCCGCAGTCGATCATCGCATTCCTCGAATCGTCCGATTACGAGGACGCGGTGCGCAACGCGATCTCGCTCGGCGGCGACGCCGACACGATGGCGTGCATTGCCGGCGCGATTGCGGAGGCATACTACGGCGGCGTGCCGCCGGCGATCGAACGCGCGGTGCTCGATACGCTCGACGAGCCGCTGCGGCGCACGGTGCTGATGTTCGGGCAGCGGTACCAGGCTGCCGGCGACCGCGGAGCCGAACGATGAACTTCGACTCGAGCGACGAGCAACGCCAGCTGCAGCAGGCCGCGCGGCGCTTCGCGCAGACCGAGCTGCCGGCGATTGCGCGCGAGATCGAGCAGCGCGACGAGCCGGCGCCGCGGGCGCTCGTTGTACGCTACGCCGAGCTCGGTTACCTGGGAATCAACCTGCCGGCCAACTGCGGCGGCCACGGCATGAGCCATCTCGATGCGGTGATCGTGCTCGAGGAACTGGCGAAAGTGTCGCCGGCCGCGGCGTTTCCGGTGTTCGAGTCGTGCTTCGGCCCGATCCTGGCGATCGCGCACTTCGCGCCCAAGCCGTTGCGCCAGCGGCTGGTCGCCGACGTCGCCGCGGGACGAAAGATCGTCGCGGTCAGCATGTCCGAGCCCGATGCCGGGTCGGCGCTGACCGACCTGACGACGCGGGCGACGCGAGACGGCGACGCGATCGTGCTGGACGGCCGCAAGCGCTGGTGCTCGGGTGCGGGTCATGCGGACGGCTATCTGGTTTATTGCCGGATGTCGGATGCGCCGGGCGCCCGCGGCATCGGCGCGGTCTACGTCGAGCGCGACACGCCGGGATTGAGCTTCGGCCCGCGCGAGCCGTTGATGGGCTTTCGCGGGATCCCTTCGGCCGACATGTTCTTCGACGGCGCCCGCGTCGACTCGGGCAACGTCGTCGTCGGCGCCGGCGGCTTTCGGCAGCTGATGGAGGCGTTCGACCTCGAGCGCTGCGGCAACGCGACGATGAGCCTGGCGATCGGGCAGGGCGCGTTCGATCACGTGCTGGAGTACGTGCAGCAGCGCCGCCAGTTCGGCAAGCCGATCGTCGAGTTCCAGGCGGTGCAGCTGCGGCTGGCGGAAATGGCGATGAAGCTCGATGCGGCGCGGCTGCTGATCTGGCGCGCGGTCGCGAGCGCGCAGGCCGGGCTGCCGTCGGTGCGCGACAGCTCGATCGCGAAGTGCTTCGCGAACGAGATGGTCCGCGAGGTCGCCGGCAATGCGTTGCAGCTGATGGGCGCGTACGGCTACAGCAAGCAGTTTCCGGTCGAGCAGCGGCTGCGCGATGCGTGGGGCTGGGGAATCGCCGGCGGCGCGATCGACATCCAGAAGGTCAACATCGCGGCGGCGCTGGTCGGGCGGCGCTTCGACCAGCGCGGCTGACGCGGCCGCCGGCGCACGGCGGATTCGGCGCTGCGCCGTCCCGCCGGCAGCTTGTCAGCGACGTTGCGGCGGCTGCGGTTGCGCCTCGGGCACGGCCGCCGCCGGCTGGCCCGCCGCAGGAATGCTGCCGGGCCCGACTTGCGGCGCGCGCTGCACCTGCAGTTCCGCGCCGATCTGCTGCGCGATCTGCAGATGCTGCTGCAGCGCCGGCAGGCCCGTCTGCGCGAGTTGCCGCAGTTGCGGATCGCGACCCTGTTCGGCCTGCTGCCGGAACAGCTCGACCGCCTTCTGGTGACCCCGGACCTGGAGCTCGACGAACATCCGATCGAACGGCGGTCCCATCACCGTGTTCAGCTGCTCGAGCTGCCGGGCGCGCCGGTCGTCGAGCCGGGCAGGCAGCTCGATTCCGCGCGACTGTGCAAGCATCCGCAGCTGATCGTTGATCATCGCGTGGTCCGCGATCATCCGCTGCGCGAACTGCTGGACGGCGGGCGAGCTCGCCCGGTGCAGCGCCATCTGGCTCGCCAGCACCTCCGCGGTGCCCGAACGCGCAGCTTCTTCGACGAATCGCCGATCTGCCTGCGCGAGTTCAGCGCCATCGCCCGGTTGCGTCGTCCCGACCACGCCGGTCGCGCCCTCGGGCGCAATCGCCGCAGGGCCGGCCGGATGGGGAACCGTTGCGCCTTCGGCGCCGGGAACGGGGGCCGGCGAGGTGCCGATCCGCTCGGCCGGCGAATACTGCGCGAATGCGACGCTGCAGCAAAACGCGACCGCCGTGGCGGCGGCAGGGTTCTTCCAATCGATGCGCTTCATCATGTGCCTCCGAAAAATCAGCCGGCGGGCGTTGGCCGTGCCGGGTGTCTACGAGCGCGGCCGCCACGACGCGGCGGCCGCGGCAGCATCCGGCCGCGGCCGCGACCGCTCGATCAGCTCGCCTTCACGTCCAGCACCTGGATTTCGATCGCGCTGCGGATCTTGTGCAGATGGCGCTGCTCCTCCTCGAGCGCGACCTGGAACCGATCGGCGATCTCGTCGTAACCCGACTGGCGCGCGAGCTTCATCAGCAGTTCCCACCCGGCGTTGTCGGTCAGCTCCGCCGTCAACAGCGCCGCCAGCGCTTGCTGCAGCGTCGTGCGGGGATCGCTGACGACCTGCACGATGCCCATGCCGAGCACGCCCACGGTGTCCGCCGACGGCGTCTGCGCTGTCGCATCCGCCCCCAGCGACTCGATGACTTCGTTGAGCATCATCAGGTGCCGGATCTCGTCGTCGCGGATCTGCTGCAGGTCTTGCAGCGACAGACCGTCCATCGCCGGCTCGGCCTGGAACTTGACCAGCATCGCATCGTAGACGCGCGCGCTCGAGCGTTCGAATGCCAGCCGCTCGCCGAGCTTGTCCAGCAGCAGCTCGGGGTCGGATCCGGAAATCTTCGCCGCGCCGGTCTTCGCCGCTCCCCTGACCGTTCCCGGTGGCGGCACCGACCCGAGCGGTTCGGCGGACTCGGCATAGCGGCGCCGCATCTCGCTGATCGCGCTGCCGTCTCCTGCGACGTCCGGCGACCGGTCTTGCGCCGCCTCCAGCAGCGCCTTCGAGTCCACCGGCGACATCTGAATGCCGGTGCGGTTCGATCCCATCTTGTTGGATTGCTTCGTATCGTGCTTCATCGCGTTGATCCTTCGTTTCTCGGAGCCGCGTTCAGGCGGCCTTTCGGCTGAGCTCGGTGCCGGCGACCCAGCGATAGCCGGCCGACACGATCTGCGACGGCGAGCCGTCCGAGTTCATCTGATCCCGGTACTCGCGCGTTGCCGCGCTCTCCGAGTTCGCGTCGACGAAGTCGGCGCCGCGCGCTCGCAGCTGGACCTCCGTGTCAAGCACGTTGCGGACGAACTCGCGTTGGCTCTTGAAAGCGATCGGTTCGGGAACCGTCTGGCCCAGGACCTCCTGCGGATCGCGCCGCAGCGTGTCCTTGAACAGCTTGCCGACGTGCAGCAGATGGCCGAGCTCGTAGTCGAGGAAACGCTCCCAGATCGCCTTGACCCGGGGATTCGTTTCCTGCTGCACGCACGCATAGTAGTTGTAGACCTCCATCGCCTCGTGAATCAGCAGCTTCTCGAGCAGCGGCTCGTCGGGATTGCTGAGCGAGCCGTATTGCGTCACGTGCTGCTCCTCGATCGACGCGATTTCCGCATACAGCTGCCGCGCGACCGGATCGGCGAACAGCGGGCCGATGTTCATGTAGTAGTCGTGGGTCTGGAACTCGGCCGCGGTGATCATCGCCGCGTGGATCTTGGTGATCGGCTGCGCGTCCAGCGGGTACGGGTTGCGCAGATCGTCCTGCGGAGCCCGGTGCTCGAGCCAGGTCGGACGTCCCGGCGCGATGTCGGTGTACCCCTGCAGGATGTTGTTCGCATCCTTGCCCTCGAGCCGGTCGAGCAGAGCCGAATAGCGATAGAGGTGATCGAAGTCCTCGAGCAGACCGAAGCGGTACACCTGGGCCTGATAGGGGTCCGGCTCGTTCTGTGCGACCGCCGCAGTCACCTCGATCGCGACCTGCTCGTACGCGATCGTCGTCTCGAGCGGCGAATGATCCGGGCCGAGCAGCCAATTGATCATCGTCGCCTGGTGATGCTCGACGCGGCGGACCTGAGCGAGGTCGCGTCGCAGATCGCCGTTCAGACGCGCGTAGATGTGCTTCGAGCGAAGCGCGTCGAGCTCGATCCCGTTCATCAGGATGATCCGAACGCGCGTGAACGCGTCGTCGTCGAGCTTGCTGATCGGCGGTTGCACCAGCTCTTTCCAGTTGAAGCGCTGGCGCTCGATCGGGGTCCCTTTCGAGTCGAACAGATTGACTGCATTGGCCATGGGTACTCCTGCGGGAGGGGCTACGGACGGGAGGAAGCTGCGTAGCAACCCATGTGCCACCGGGGAAAGCCTGCGACGCGTGCAGCGCGCACCGCATCGATCGGCGCTTGCGCCGATCGCCCTCGCGGGGCCCTGGCATGCCCCGTTGCGATCTTCAGCGACGCACTCTGACCAGGCTGCCTGCCGGCGTCAGCTTGACGGCCTTGCGGTCCTCGCCGATCCGGAACGCGATGTCGTACAGCAGCATGCCGTTGTCGACTTCGCGCTTCGTTTCGCTGATGACGGCGCCCGGGAAATGCGACAGCACCGCATCGACGACCGCCGGCGGCAGCTGCTCGATCGGTACCTCCTCGGCGCGCGGCTCGACGCCCCAAGTCGGGCGGAACGCGGTCAGCAAGGCGGTCGCAATGAACATTCCTGTCATGATCACAGCCTTTCATGGAGCACTGTGGCCCTTGCCGATCGAAGCAATCGCCGTTCCCAGCGGGAAGCGCCCGGGATCGTTCGTCCGCGGATCCCAGGAAATACCCCCGCACCGCGCGGTATTGACGCGCTCGCGCCCCCGGCCACCGCACTAGACTGCGCAGCAGAGGCAGCAGAAGCCGCCGCTGCGGCCTGCCTCGACGGAACATGTCCACGCTCTTCGCGAGGTCTAGCGGCCGTAACCGATCCGGTCCGATGGCCGTCACATCGGACGCTGAACGCGAGGCGCGGCCGTTGCGCCGCGGCTGTCGCCGCGTCCGGGCGTTGCCGACGATCGTCCGTGCGATCAGTGCAGTCGCTCTCGCGGCCGCGGTGACGGCGGCGCCGGCCGCCGCGGACG